>JAICQA010000010.1 GCA_025929595.1 Xanthobacteraceae bacterium | reverse complement strand
CGCGACTTCGCGAGCAAAGTCGATGTCGGCATGGTAGGCATCAATATCGCGATCCCGGTGCCGCTCGCCTATCACACCTTCGGCGGCTGGAAGAAATCGATCTTCGGCGATCTCAACCAGCACGGACCGGATTCGGTGCGCTTCTATACGAAGACCAAGACCGTCACCTCGCGCTGGCCGTCCGGCGTCAAGGACGGCGCGGAGTTCGTCATTCCGACGATGAAGTGACGTTGCGCGGCGTAGGCCGCGCGACGTCATCCCGGCCGAGCGAAGCGAGACCGGGATCGTCTAGTCAAACTGATCACGGTCCCGGATCGAGCCTTCGGCTCGTCCGGGACGACGCATAAGAGGAACGATCAATGCCCGAATACCAACTCCACTGCTTCGCCCAGTCGGGCAACGCCTACCGCGCCGCGCTGATGCTGAACCTGATCGGCGCCGACTGGGAGCCGGTGTGGGTCGACTTCTTCAAGGCCGGCGTGCAGCGCTCGCCGGAGTTCCGGTCCGAGATCAACGAGATGGGCGAGCTGCCCGTGCTCGTGCACGGCAAGAGGACGCTGACGCAATCCGGCGTGATCCTCACTTACCTCGCGAACCGCAGCGGGAAATTCAAGCCGCAGGGCGAGGACGAGGAGCTGGAATCGCTGCGCTGGATGCTGTTCGATAACCACAAGGTCAACGGCTACCTCGGGCCGTATCGCTTCCTGAAGAACTGGGCTAAACCGGCGCCGCCCGAGTCGATCGCCGCCTTCCTCAAGGGCCGCCTCGACAATAACCTGATGATCGTGAACAAGCGGCTGGAGCAGTCGCCGTTCCTCGTGACCGACCGGCCGACCATCGCCGACATCTCGATGAGCGGGTACCTCTACTATCCGGCCGAGGAGTTCGGCTTCGACATTCCGAAGGAATATCCGGCGATCGGCGCCTGGCTCGGGCGCATCAAGGCCCTGCCCGGCTGGAAGCATCCCTACGACCTGATGCCGGGCCATCCGTTCGCGGCCTGACTATCCACAGCGGTACCGCTGGCAGACCCCGGCCCCCGCGTGTAAGCTCGCACAAAATAAGTGCGTCCACGGGGCGTGGGTATGGTTGGGCTGGTGCGCTTTCTGGCCCCGGTGATTTTCGCCGGGGCGCTGGCGGGATGTGTCACCGACGGCATGATCGGGGCCGAGGTGGAGGAAGCCAAGCCGCGCGTCATCGACACGGCCAAAACGAGAAACACGAATAAGAAAGACACCGCCAGGCAGAACGCGGCGAAATCCGAGCCCGCATCCAGGACCGCCGCGCGGACTCCGGCGACCGCTCAGGGCGACGGCGCCGCGCAGATTGTCACTGCGCGGGCCGAGCCGGCACCGAAGGAAGCCGAAACCGCCGTGCAGCCGAAACCGGAGGGCACGGTCATTCCGGCGCGCACGCTGTTCGGCAACTGGACGCTCGGGCAGGAAGGCGGCGGCAGTCCGTGCAAGCTCATTCTCGGCGGCGTGCCGATCGGCACCGCCTATGCCGCGCGCGGCGAAGCGAATTGTCCGAAAGCCTTCACGACCGTGCAGACCTGGGAAATTCAGGGCGACGAACTCGTGCTGCGCAACAGCTCGCGCAACATTGTCGGCCGCCTGCACCCCACCGGCCCTTCCCGCTTTGACGGAAAGGGCGACGGCGGCGCGCCGGTTTATTTGATGCGCTGACCCTAGCAGTCATTCCGGGGCGCGTGCGCAGCACGCGAGCCCGGAATCCAAACTGACTCACCGTCACGCTTAGAGGCCGCATGGATTCCGGGCCCGCCGCACCGATCTCGGGTTTACCCGAGATCGGATTTAAAGGCCCAAGTCGGCTATAGCCGACTTGGGATGGCGTCCCGGAATGACAATGGTCACTTCCGCTTGATCGCGAACGGCGAGAAGGCCTGCATCGTCGCCATCGACTGGATGATGTTGATGTTGACGTGGCGCGGCATGGTGCAGACGAAGAAGATCTGCTCGGCGATGTCGTCGCCGGTCATCGCCTGCACGCCCTCATAGACTTTCGCCGCCTTCTCGGCGTCGCCCTTAAAGCGCACGACGGAGAATTCCGTTTCGGCAAGACCCGGCTCGACATTGGTCACGCGGACATTGGCGCCGAGAATGTCGGCGCGCAGGTTGAGCGCGAACTGCTTCACGAAGGCCTTCACGCCGCCATAGACGTTACCGCCGGGATAGGGATAGTCGCCGGCAACCGAGCCGAGCAGCACGACATGGCCTTCGTCGCGCTCGATCATGCCGGGCAGCGCGGTGCGCACCGTATAAAGCAGACCGTTGATGTTGACCTTGATCATGTCGTCCCAATCCTTGAGGTCGGCCTTGTGAGCCGGATCGAGGCCGAGCGCGCCGCCGGCGTTGGCAACGACGACATTGATCTTGGCGAAGTCCGCCGGAAGGCCGCCGAGCGCCTTCTCGGTCGCGGCGCGGTCGGTGACGTCGAAATTCAGCGTGTGGCAGCGATCGCCCAACTCCTTCTTCAATGCCTCGAGCCGGTCGGCGCGGCGGCCGGTGGCGATCACGCGGCTGCCGGCCTTCGCAAAGCGGCGGGCGGTCGCGGCACCAAAGCCCGCGGTCGCGCCGGTCACGAGGACGGTCAGGGTCTTCGGGTCGAGCATCGAAACCATTGCTGAATTCTCCTCAAAGCAATTCGCGACAGGACATAGCGGCTCGGCCTGTTTCCGTCCATGCCCTCAGCGCGCGGACAGGCCGCCGTCGACGGGGAATTCGGCGCCGGTCGTGAAGCCACTTTCGTCGGACAGCAGATAGACCGTGAGTGCGGCGATTTCCTTCGGGTCGGCGAAGCGGCCGAGCGGAATGTCACGGGTCATCTTCTCGCGCGCCTTGCCGGCGTCGGGCACGGAGCGGAGCATGGCGTCCACCATGTCGCTCTCGACAAAGGACGGATGGACCGAATTGCTGCGGACCTGCGGCTTCAGCCGCGCGCCGTAGAGCGCGACGGATTTCGAGAGCAGCCGCACCGCGCCCTTCGAGGCGTTGTAGGCGGCGAGATTGTGGCCGGCGACGATACCGGAAATCGACGACAGGTTTACGATCGACCCGCCGCGCTGGCGCAGGAGCGGCATGGCGTATTTGCAGCCAAGGAAGGTGCCATCAACATTGACCGCCATCACGCGACGATAGTCGGCGAACTCCGTGTCCTCCACCGTGCCGAGCGTGCCGATGCCGGCCGAGTTCACGAGCCCGTCGAGACGGCCGTGGCGGCGCTCGACCTCTTTCATGACGCGCTGCCATTCGGCCTCCTGCGTCACGTCGAGATCGAAGTCCGTGCCGCGGCCTTTCAGATCGGAGCCGATCGCGACGCCGCCTTCGCGCGCAATTGCCTGCGCGACGGTCTTTCCGATAGTGCCGGCAGCGCCGGTGATGAAGACGATCTTGTCCGCAAGGCGATTTGCCATTCCCCTCCCCGACTATTTTTCCCCGGCTGAACAATTCATCGGCCACCACGCATCGCGGAACTTAATCCGTCCTTAAGCGATTGCACGTGACGCTCGCCGTCCGGAGAGTCACATGCAGATGATTCTTGAATCGCCTTCGCTGTCCGAGGCGCCCGTCACCGCCACGATGAACCGGATGACGCGCCTGCTCAAGACCGTGCGCCCTGGCAGCGACGCGGAAGCCTTGAGAACGTTGCGCGCGGCCTTTCCGCAGACATCGCTCAAGGACCGCATCGCGGCACTGGCGCGTCACAGCGGGAAGGAAACTCCGATCAGTTGAGGCGGCCCGGCCGGTCCTCGCCCTCGGGCGCGGGCGGTTGCTGCATGACGGTGCCGCCGGCCGCGAGCGCATGGGCGTGCTCGAGCCGCTTGTAATGGCCGTAGGCGAAAGGGATCGCGCCGAGATAGAGGAGCGAACCCGCCGCCAGCAGTTCCCACGGAAAGCTGATGAGGAGCGCCACCACCATAACCACCACCACGAACACCGGCAGCACGTAGTCGCGCGGCACGCGGGCGCCGATCTTCTTGCCCGACCAGGTGGGGATGCGCGACACCATCAGCAGCGCGACCGCGATCAAATAGAGCAGCGCGATGACCGTGACCGGCGTCGACTGCGGCAAGCCGACAAATTCCAGATAGGCCGGCAGCATGACAATGAGGGCTGCCGCCGGCGCCGGAACCCCCACGAAAAAGTTGCCGGCGAAGTCGGGCCGGTTCGGGTCGTCGAGCATGACGTTGAAGCGCGCGAGGCGGAGCGCCGCGCACATCGCGAACACGAGCGTCGCGATCCAGCCGAGATTCTTCAGCTCGCCCAAGCCCCATTGATAGAGAATGATGCCGGGCACGACGCCGAAGCAGACAAAGTCCGCGAGACTGTCGAGCTCTGCGCCGAAGCGCGACGAGCTTTGCAGCAGGCGCGCGATGCGGCCGTCGAGACCGTCGAGGACCGCCGCGACCACGATGCAGCCGATCGCGAGTTCGAGCCTGTCTTCGAGCGCCATGCGGATGCCGGTGAGCCCCAGGCACAGCGACAGCAGCGTGATCATGTTGGGCAACAACATGCGCACGGGGATCGGCTTGAAGCGGCGGCGCTTCGGCTCGTCGCCTTCGGGTTCGAACGGAGCGAAGATGTTCGTCATGGCGGGCAGGATACGCCGCCGCGTGGCGCGGCGGAAGCCGGGTCAGACGGTACGGAAACCGTCGATTGTGACCGCGGCGGTGAGATCGGCGAGCACGGTTTCGCCCGCGAGCGCGGTCTGGCCTTCGGAAACAAGCGGCCGCGTGCCTTCGGGAAGGTAAACATCGACGCGCGAACCGAAGCGGATCAGCCCGACGCGGTCGCCGACGTTAACCGTCTGGCCTTCGCGCGTGAAACACACGATGCGGCGCGCGAGGAGACCGGCGATCTGCACCATGCCGATGCGCGCGCTGCCGGTGCGGATCACGAAGCCGTTGCGCTCGTTGTCCTCGCTCGCCTTGTCGAGATCGGCGTTGATGAACTTGCCGGGACGATAGGCGATGCGCTCGATGACCCCCGTCACCGGCGTGCGGTTCACATGCACGTCGAAGACGCTCATGAAGATCGAGATGCGCGGACGCGGCACCACACCAAGCTCAAGCTCGGCAGGCGGGGACGCGATCACGACTTGCGAGACGCGGCCGTCGGCCGGCGACACCACGAGGCCCTCGCGCACGGGTGTCACGCGCGCGGGGTCGCGGAAGAAATAGGCGCACCAGGCCGTCATCACGACGCCGAGCCAGCCGAGGGGTGCGGCAAGCCAGAACAACAGGAGCGAGGCGAGCGCGAAGCCGCCGACGAAGGGGTAGCCCTCGGGGTGGATCGGCGCGATCTGCTTGCGGATGGAATCAGCGATGGACATATCGTCTGGCTCGGTTTTCGCGGGCGGAGCGTTAGCCCGCGCGGCGACCACCGTCAATTTGCGCGGCCAGTTGCCTGCGGAAGGCACGGTCGCGCTTCAAGTACCATTCGCGGCTCATGGCTTCGCTTTTCGTCTCGAACCGCTCGCTGTGGAGCAGCTTCCATGCACGGCCGCGCGTCGAGCGCGCGCCTTTGCCCAGATTGTGGGCGGCCAGACGCTTTTCAAGGTCGGTCGTCCAGCCGACATAGGTGCGGTGGCCGCCCTTGCCGTTCGAGCCGAGGAGATAGACGAAACAAGACATGGAATCGTCTTACCGCGTCTTCCCTACCCTGACACTAACTTCCCTCATGGCCGGCCCACGGGTACGGCCTTCGGCCGTCCCGAGGACAAGGCTTGACCCGGCCATCCAGCCGGCCGTGCAAAGACACCCTGGATGCGCGGGTCGAGCCCGCGTAGGAGGGAACTAAAAATTACTCCGCCGCGTCGGGAACGGCGGTCTTTGGCCGCGGCGCGTCATTGGTTGGTAAATCTTCGGCGACCGGCGGCGGGTTGCGGTTGGGTTGCGTCGACTCGATCGCGTCCTCGCCCGTCTCGCGCAGCTTCTCGCGCGCGGCTTCGGCTTCGCGCTGGCGATTCCACATGCCGGCATAGAGCCCGCCCTCGGCAAGCAACTGACTGTGACGGCCGCGCTCGACGATGCGGCCCGCCTCCAGCACGAGGATCTCGTCGGCGTTCACCACCGTCGACAGCCGGTGCGCGATCACAAGCGTGGTGCGGCCGCGCGAGGCGCGTTCGAGTGCGTCCTGAATTTCTTTCTCCGTGTAGGAATCGAGCGCGGAGGTTGCCTCGTCGAGCAGCAGGATCGGCGGTCCTTTGAGGATCGTGCGCGCGATGGCGACGCGCTGCTTCTCGCCGCCCGAGAGCTTCAGTCCGCGCTCGCCGACTTCCGTCTCATAGCCATGCGGCGAGGAGCGGATGAAATCGTCGATCTGCGCCTGGCGTGCCGCCTCCTCCACCTCCTCGTCGGTCGCATCCCAGCGGCCATAGCGGATGTTGTAGCGGATGGTGTCGTTGAACAGCACCGTGTCCTGCGGGACCATGCCGATCGCCGCGCGCAGGCTCGCCTGCGTCACGTCGCGGATGTCCTTGCCGTCGATCTCGATCCGGCCGCCGCTCACGTCGTAGAAGCGGAAGATCAGGCGCGAGATGGTGGACTTGCCCGCGCCCGACGGGCCGACGACGGCCACTGTCTTTCCCGCCGGCACCTCGAACGAGACGCCCTTCAGAATCTCGCGCTCGGGATCGTAGGAGAAACGCACCTTCTCGAAACGGATGTGACCGCTCTTGACGGCGAGCGGCACGGCGTTGGCTGAGTCTTCGATCTCCGCCTCGCGCGACAGAATCCCGAACATGATCTCGATGTCGGTGATGGCCTGCTTGATTTCTCGATAGAGCATGCCCATGAAATTCAGCGGGATATAAAGCTGAATGAGCATGGCGTTGACCATGACGAAATCGCCAACGGTGCGCGCACCCGCGCGCACATCGATGACAGCAAGCACCATCACTGCCGTCAGGCCGAGCGTGAAAATCGCGGCCTGTCCCGCGTTCAGGACCGCGAGCGACGTGTAGGTTGACACCGCCGCCTTCTCGTAGCGCGCCATCGAATGATCGTAGCGCTCGCCTTCGCGCCGCTCGGCGCCGAAATATTTCACGGTTTCATAGTTCAGGAGCGAGTCGACGGCCTTCGCATTTGCGTCGGTATCGGACTCGTTCATCTTGCGGCGGATGCCGATGCGCCACTGGGTCGCAAAATAGGTCCACGTCATATAGATGGCGACCGTCACCGCGATCGCCGCCGCGTAGCGCCAGTCGAAGACGAACAGGAGCACGCAGAAGACCAATGTCAGCTCGACGAAGGTCGGCACCATCTGGAGAATGATGAGGCGGACCAGTTCCTCGATGCCGTTCCGCCCGCGCTCCAGTACGCGCGTGAGGCCGCCCGTCTTGCGTTCCAGATGAAAGCGCAAGGAGAGCGCGTGCATGTGCTGGAAGGTCGTCTGCGCGAGGCGGCGCACCGCATGGAGCGCCACCTTCGCGAACATGCCGTCGCGCAATTGCGTGAAGAGCGCGGTCGAGACCCGCAGCAGGCCGTAAATCACGACGAGCGCGACCGGCGTCGCGACGAGGGAATAGATCGCTTCCGGCGGCAGCGGCTTGCCTTCCGACACGGCGACCAGCGCGTCGGTCGCGTATTTGAACGCGAAGGGCATCAGGATCGTCGAGCCCTTGGCGCCGAGCAGCAGCACAAAGGCAAGCACGACGCGGAATTTCAGATCGGGCCGCGCGGCGGGCCACATATGCGGCCACAGGCCCTTCAGCGTCGACCACAGCGTGCCGCCGCCGGCGGCGACAGCCGCCGCTCGTGCCCGCGCTTCCGCGCCTCGCTCGTTCGGAGTGGCCTTCATCGTTCCTCGACAGACTTTCGTACGCGCCGCGCCGGTGGTTCTTTGGGGACGTCCTTGTCACGGCCGATTGCGGCGAGCAGGCGGTCGAAGTCCAAGCCCAACTGCCGCACCGCCTCGCGGTCGAGGCAGTAACATGGGCGGCGTCCGCCGGTTTCGCCACGGACGAAGCCCGCTTCGCGCAGGATCCGCAGATGTTCCGAAACCGTAGATTGGGCGAGCGGCAGATTGCGCACAATGTCGCCGCAGGCGCAGGCGTCGCTCTCGGCGAGCGCGGCCAGGATGCGCAGTCGCGCGGGATGGGACAGCGCGCGCAGCTTCGCCGCGAGCGCGTCTTCGGCGGCCTTCACGCCGGGATGGACATTCTGTTTCATCGTTAATCGACGATAAGCGATGACGGTCGATGTCGCAAGGACGGGCATTATTTTTTGCCGCGGTTCTTCTTGGGAAGGCCGCAATCCGCTTGCTACAAAGCCGCCAGTGCGGAGACCGGAAATGCCGAAATTCGTTGTATCCCTTTGTTTTTTCGTTTTCGCGCTGGCAGCCCTGCCCGCTGCCGGCCAGACGGCCAGCGCGACGGCGCGAATCGGCGCCGGCCAGACCGTGCAGGTGCGTGCGACCCTGGGTACGGACGGCGTGCTGCTCGAATTCCTCCTGCCGGACGGCCGCTCGCAGAGCTTCCCGCAACTCGGCCAGGCGCTCGTGCCGCTCGACGGCAGGTCCGGCGGCGCGGGGCTGATCGCACGCGACCTCAACGGCGACGGCGTCGATGAGGTGGTCCTGCGCGGCTCGGTGCCGCCCGACCGCGGCGCCATGCTTGCCTTCCGCTGGAGCGCGAGCGCTGCCGAGTTTGTGCCGATCACCTTCACCGACGACCGCGACCGCACCAATCCGTTCGCCGTGGTCGACGCCAAGGAGCCCGTCGTCTTCCACCCCGGCGCAATCGAGGTGCAGTTCGAGACGACCCGGCCGGACGGCCGCAAGAGCAACCATGTGGCGCGCTACCGCTGGAACGGCCAGGGCTTCACCCAATCGGCCGACAATTGAGCCGCCTTGCGCTGACGCAAATTGGGCACCAGATTTAGTCGATGGCAGAAATCAAATCCGTTTGTGTTTATTGCGGTTCCTCCCCCGGCAGCGATCCGATCTATGTCGAAAGCGCCCAGACCTTCGGGCGCATTCTGGCGAAAGAGAAGATTCAACTTGTCTATGGCGGCGGCGGCATCGGTCTGATGGGGGCGCTCGCGCGCTCGTGCCTCGAGGCCGGCGGCCGCGTCACCGGCATCATTCCGGACTTCCTCGTGGGACGCGAACGCGCGCTCGATCTCGACCACAATATCGTGGTCACCCAGGACATGCATGAGCGCAAGCGCACCATGTTCGAACATGCCGATGCGTTCGTCGCGCTCCCCGGCGGCATCGGCACGCTCGAAGAACTGGTCGAGCAGATGACGTGGGTGCAGCTCGGGCGGCACAAGAAGCCACTCGCCATCCTGAACGTGAAAGGCTTCTGGGACCCGTTCCTTGCCCTCCTCGATCATCAGGAGTCGCAAGGCTTCTTCCGCCGCGGCTCGTTCGATTTTCTCGTCGCCGAAAAGGTCGAGGCCATCGTGCCGGTGCTGCGCGAAGCCGCCCGCGAACTCTCCGAGGAAGAACTGCGCAACGGCGCGGCAGCGAAGCTTGTCGCAGAGGAAATGTAGGCGGCGCGTCAGCGGCGGCGGCGTGAGCGGCTCTTTTCCTTCGCGCGCGCCTTGTAGTGTTCATGCAGATGGTCGAGTTGCTTCTCCGACATGTCCTCGGCATCGGCTAACTGGTTTGCCGCGCCCGGCATCCGCAGAATGATCTCGGCGAGCTTGACCTGAATGGCAAGTGTGTCGCGGTTCTGCGAACTTTGAATCAGGAAGACCATCAGAAACGTGACGATGGTGGTCGTCGTATTGATGAAGAGCTGCCAGGTCTCGGAAAATCCGAACAGCGGGCCCGTCACACCCCAAAGGACGACGATGCCGAGCGCGGTGAGAAATGCGAAAGGCTTTCCCGTCCAACGCGAGGCGGTCTGCGCGAAGGCGCTGAACCAGCTTTTTTCGGGTATGGACGGCGCCGCTGTCTGGCGGGCGGACGACTTTTTTCGGGACGATGACGGCATGAGAACCCCTGGGCGAGAAAACGCCCGGCCGCCGTCATTCGTTCCTGCCCGGCATTACCAAGATTTCATGCGGATTCACGGACTTGGCACCGGCGGCGGCCTTCGCCGGCCCGAAATCCTCTATAATTCCCGGCGCATGGAGCACGCCCAACACCCGCCCTTCGACCACGCCCCAAACAAACGCCAGCGCCGCCGGCCGATCCACCGGACGATCGTGCTGCTCTTGATGGCGCTCTTCTTCGCGCCGATCGGTGTGCGGGCGGCGGACTACTATCTCGACGACACGCGGCCGCGTTCGTGGAGCCGCGCCAACTGGGACAGCATCGGCAGCCTGCCGGCAGCAACGGCGCATCCCGAAGCGCGGGTGCTGGTGCTGTCGGCGCGCACCGGCGGATGGCGCGGCGTCTTCGCCGTGCATAGCTGGATCGTCTTCAAGCCGCAGGGCGGCGAGCGCTGGATGCGCTACGACGTGGTCGGCTGGGGCAATCCGATCCGCACCAATGGCTGGGCGCCGGACGGACGATGGCGCGGCAACGATCCGGTCGTCTCCACCGACGTGCGCGGGCCGGAAGCCGCTGCGCTGATCCCAAAGATTGAAGCGGCGGTGAAGGATTATCAGTGGCGCAACGCCGGCGACTATCAGGCGTGGCCGGGACCGAACAGCAACACCTTCGTGCAGAGCATCCTGCGCGCGGTGCCGGAGATGCAGGCCGCACTGCCCGCGAACGCGATCGGCCGCGACTTCCGCGAAGACTTTTATCTCGGCCTGACCGACAGCGGCACCGGCATCGAGCTCAATCTCTGGGGCTTCGGCGGATTCAAGATCGGTTGGGTCGAGGGTATCGAATTGAATTTTCTCAGCCTCGTCACCGGCATCGACTTCCGAAGTCTCGCAATCAAGCTGCCGGGCTTCGGGAATGTCGGGCTCGGCGTGCCGACGGTCGAGGCGGCACCGAACGAGCGCTGATCTTTATACGGCCCAGAGCATTGCCGACTGACAGTCTTGTCAGATCTTCATATTGCCATCACGACTCGTGCCATTCGTATCGCGACTTCGGCCGTCCGGTAATGAAAGCGCCGGCAGCAACGATAACCGCGCCTGCTGACATCGGTGACATTACGAAGACGGACGCTATTGCCATAAATAGCGTGAAGTCAGATCGGTGGATGTCCCCGCGGAAACCGTCAGTGGCTTGCATCCAAAGAGCCCCCCAGCAAGTCACGCCGACAAAAAATATTATTCCAATTATTGCGAGAAATACGGCGCGTTCCGGAGTATTAGCGCTCCGATACCCTCTCCATAAGACCGGTGAACCCGTAGCCACCATTGAAACGTTGGCGACCATGGCGAGGCCAACGTAAAGCCAACCAACGGCCATCAAATGCTGGACGACTGCGACTCGATGGCCAAATCCTCTGCGTTGCAGACTGGTCTTCATCGTTTCAAACGCCGGGAGATATTCCGCAAGCGTCTCAACAAGCGGATCCCAAAGAGCAATCCACCGCGAAAGGAAGAGCCATCCTACGGCGTTTGCGATGGTGATCAGCGCGATATACCCGACAAATCCAAGAAGAAGAAAAAAAATTGTGCCGCGAGCCAACCGGAAAGAAAGCGGCTCCTGCGTATCGTCAGCGGAAGTCATCGCAATCGCCTACAGTTTGAAATCAAATATCCTCTCGATCACCATGCCGTCCCTTGCCGGACGCGAAGCGCGCGGCACCCGCGGCCCCTTCCCGCTCGAACACCGGCACGGAATTTTTCCACTCGGCGCGTAACGCCTCGCGCTCTCCCAGTCCCTCTTGCAGCCAGACCGAGCGGCGGTCGGCGCGCAGACATTCCTGCGGGAATTTTGCCAGCTCATGCGCGAGCGCTTCGGCGACTTCACGGCTTTGGCTGCGCGGCACGACACGTTCGCAAAGGCCGATCAGCAGGCACTCGCGCGCCTCGACCTTGCGGCCGGTGAGAATGAGATCGAGCGCGCGGCCGCGGCCGACGATGCGCGGCAGCCGCACCGTACCGCCGTCGATCAGTGGCACGCCCCAGCGGCGGCAATAGACGCCCATATAGGCGTCCTCTTCCATCACGCGCAGATCGCACCAGAGCGCGAGTTCCATGCCGCCGGCGACCGCGGGGCCGGCGATGGCCGCAATGACGGGCTTTGAAAGTTCGAGCCGGGTCGGGCCCATAGGTCCGGGCGGCACGTCTCCCTTGCCTTTGGGGAAATCGTTGGCGGAGAGCGGGCTCTTCTCGCCGGTGAGTGAGCCGGCATATTTCAGATCGAAGCCCGCGCAGAACGCACCGCCCGCGCCCCAGAACACGGCGACGTGCTGCGCCGGGTCGGCATCGAAGGCGAGGAAGGCGTCGTAGAGCTTACGCGCCGTTTCGGGATCGACCGCGTTGCGCGCTTCGCTGCGGTTGAGGATGACCGTGGTGATGGGGCCGCTTTTCTCGATGAGGACAGACATATCCTTCTCCTCATTGCCGGGCGCCTGTCCTCGGGCTTGACCCGAGGATGACCCGGCAATCCAGAACAAAAAGCACGGGGTCGATTGGGTGGCACTCTGGATGCCCGGGTCAAGCCCGGGCATGAGGGACAAAAATCTACCGCTCGTTCGGTATCAGGCCGGCGCGTTGGAATTCAGCAGCTTCCAGGTGATCGAGTCGGTGAGCGCCTGGAACGATGCATCGATGATGTTGGGCGACACGCCGACCGTGGTCCAGCGCTCGCCCTTTTCGTCCTCGCTTTCGATCAGCACACGGGTGACCGCGCCCGTGCCGCCGTCGAGGATACGCACGCGGTAGTCGGTGAGCTTGAGGCCGGAGATGAACGGCTGGTATTTGCCGAGGTCCTTGCGGAGCGCGACGTCGAGCGCGTTCACGGGGCCGTTGCCTTCGGCGGCCGAGATCATGGTCTCGCCCGCGACCTTCACCTTGACCACCGCCAGGGCGACCGTGACGCGCTCGCCGACCGCGTTGTAGCGCTGCTCGACATTCACATCGAACTGCTCGACCGAGAAGTATTCCGGCACCTTGCCGAGCACGCGGCGCGCAAGCAGCGCGAAGGAGGCGTCGGCGGACTCGTAGGAATAGCCGCGCGCCTCGCGGTCCTTCACTTCTTCGAGAAGGCGCGCGAGTCGGGGGTCGTTCCTGTCGATGGCGACGCCGGTGCGTTCGAGCTCGGCGAGCACATTCGAGCGGCCGGCCTGGTCGGAGACGAGCACCTTGCGGCGATTGCCGACGGATTCCGGCGCGACATGCTCGTAGGTCGCCGGATTCTTCAGGATCGCGGACGCATGAATGCCGGTCTTGGTCGTGAAGGCCGCGTCGCCGACATAGGGCGCGTGGCGATCGGGCGCACGGTTCAGCATCTCGTCGAGCGTGTGCGAGACCTGCGACAACGTCTTCAGCGCTTCGGGCTTCACATTGATGTCGAAGCGGCCGGAAAATTCCTGCTTCAGCAGCAGCGTCGGAATGATCGAACAGAGGTTGGCGTTGCCGCAACGCTCGCCGACGCCGTTGAGTGTCCCCTGAATCTGGCGCGCGCCCGCGCGCACGGCGGCGAGCGAGTTGGCGACGGCCTGTTCCGTGTCGTTATGCGCGTGGATGCCGACATGATCGCCGGGGATCTGCTTCACCACCTCGCCGACGATCGCTTCGACCTCGTGCGGGAGCGTGCCGCCGTTGGTGTCGCACAGCACCACCCAGCGCGCGCCGGAGTCATAGGCGGCCTTGGCGCAGGCAAGCGCGAATTGCTTGTCTTCCTTATAGCCATCGAAGAAGTGCTCGCAGTCGATCAGCACTTCCCGCCCTGTTGCCTTGGCGGCGGCCACGGATTCCCTGATCGAAGCGAGATTTTCCTCCGGCGTCGTTTCGAGCGCGACCTTGACCTGGAAGGCCGAGGACTTCGCAACGAGACAGATCGCGTCCGCCTTCGCGGCCAGCACCTGCGCGAGTCCGGGGTCGTTCGAGGCCGAGCGGCCGGGCCGCTTGGTCATGCCGAAGGCGGTGAACTTTGCTTTGGTGCCGCGCTCTTCCGCAAACAGGCTCGTGTCGGTCGGGTTGGCGCCGGGATAGCCGGCCTCGACATAATCGACGCCGAGATCGTCCAGAAGCCGCGCGACCTTGAGCTTGTCCGCGAGCGTGAAGTCGACGCCGTGCATCTGCGCGCCATCGCGCAGCGTGGTGTCGAAGAGATAGAGGCGTTCCTTGGCCATCGGAGATCTCTCTAACCCCTCATTGCGGGGCTTGACCCGGCAATCCAGCGAGCTTGGCTCTGGATGCGCGGGTCTTCAGGCGCAAAGACGGCGCTTCGCGCCTTTCGCCCGCGCATGAGGGAAGAATTTTGAGTCATTTCAAGATGTTCGCGACTGCTTTCGCCGGAACGATTCAACCCGTTCAGATTTTGATTCAAGCGCGCGGCAGTCATTGCAGCACCGTCTTGGTCGCGAGCGGCTTTTCCATCGTCGTGTTGGCGAGCCACTCGCCGCCCATGGGCACGCTGTTCCTTTGCAGTGCCTTGAAGCCGCGGCGGCGGAAGAACTCCTGCGCGTTGTCGCTTGCTTCGACCGTGAGCTTGATCGCACCGCGAGCGGCCGCGAGCTTGGTCAGCGCATCGACCAGCATCGTGCCAGCGCCCCTGCCCGCCACCGCGGGGTGGACATAGACGAAGTCGATATGGCCGGGTGCGTCGAGCGAAGCAAAGCCGACCGCCGCGCCGTCCATGGTGGCAACGAGAGTGAGGCTCGCCGCCAAGCGCGCGGCGAACTGCTCCTCATCGTCGGCGGCGCTCGCCCAGACATCGACCTGGCTTTCCGAGTAGTCCTCGGCGGCAAGGCCCTCGACGCTGGCGCGGAAAATCTCCGCGAGCACCGGCACGTCCTCGGGGAGGAACGGCCGCAGCGCGAAGCTCGGATTGGCGCGTCCCATCAGCGTGCGAGCTCCCAGGTGGTGCCCTGCGGACCGTCCTTTATGACCACGCCCATGGAGGCAAGTTCGTCGCGGATTTCGTCCGCCTTCTTGAAATCCTTCGCCTTGCGGGCGGCGTTGCGCGCACCTATCAGCGTGTCGACCTTGCCGCTGTCGACCTGCGTGACGTTTTGCGGACGGCGCAGGCCGAAGGCACGCAGGGTCGCGGCCAAGGCCTCATGCTCGCCGCGCTTGTGCAACACGTGCAGTTCGGTGATCGCCTGCGGCGTGTTGAGGTCGTCCGCCAGCGCGTCAAGGACCGACGGTGCGAATTTCGCGGCGCCCTCGTCGGAATATCCCGGAATATCGGTGAGTGATCGCAGCGTAACGCGACTCTCTTCAAGTCCCGTCGCGGTCCAGTCGAGCGGCTGGCGATAATGCGTCCGCAACATGTTGAAGCGGAGGACTTCACCCGGCCAGACATCGAGCAACTGCCGAATCGTCAGGAAATTTCCGAGACTCTTCGACATCTTCGCGCCTTCGACCTGCAGGAAACCGTTGTGCATCCAGACCTGCGCCATGCGGTCGGAATGGAATGCGCAGCGCGTCTGCGCGAGTTCGTTCTCGTGATGCGGGAAGACGAGATCGATGCCGCCGCCGTGGATGTCGAATTCCTTGCCCAGGAGCGCCGCCGACATCGCCGAGCATTCGATGTGCCAGCCCGGGCGCCCCCGGCCCCACGGACTTTCCCAACCGGGTTCGTTTTCCGACGACGGCTTCCACAGCACGAAGTCCATCGGATTTTCCTTGAACGGTGCGATCTCCACGCGTGCGCCAGCAATCATCTCGTCGAGCGACCGGCCGGCGAGCTTGCCGTAATCCGGCATGCTGTCGACGCGAAAGAGAACATGCCCCTCCTTCGCATAGGCATTGCCGTGGTCGATCAGCTTCTGAATCAGCGTGACCATGTCGAGCGTGCCGTCGGTGCGGCGGACATACTCGGTGGCACGGGGCTGATCGGTCGGCGCGAGGCAGCCGAGCGCGGCTACATCCTCGTGGAACTGGCGCTCGGTTTTCTCGGTGACCCTGCGGATCGCGTCGTTCAGCGGCAGGCCGGAATATTCCTCGGCCGCGCGCGCATTAATCTTGTCGTCCACGTCGGTGATGTTGCGGATATATTTGACGTGGTCGGCGCCATAGAGATGGCGCAGCAGGCGGTAGAGCACGTCGAATACGATGACGGGACGCGCATTGCCGATATGCGCGAAGTCATAGACCGTCGGGCCGCAGACATACATGCGGACGTTGCCCGGATCGAGCGGGCGAAACGGTTCCTTGGTGCGCGTCAGCGTGTTGTAGAGCTTCAGTTCCATCGACGTCCCTATGCCCCGCGGGCCGGAACGTTCGTCTCTGAACTGTCGAGATAGAACGGCCTGCCCGCGCCCTTTCAGGCGCAGATAATCTCCCGGCAAATGCCGAAGAAATTGTTGCGGGCGGCGTTGTTCATGGGCGGCACCATGCCGTTTGGCGGGGGTTCCGGTCAAGACACCCGGGCTGCGGCCCGGATGCCACAGGCCCGGAAAACCGCTGGAATGTGACCATGGTCACTGGCGACTCAACGGATCGCGAGTTAATTCGAGTGTGATGGCGGCGGAGCGGCGGCGCCAGGGGCTTTAACTCCGGATCAACTACGAACGGGCACCCTCGCCAGCGGCCGTGGGGGCTTTGGGGGACGTTTTATGCGTCAGCTACGTTTCGTGGCGGTTGCCGCCGCGATTGTTTTCGCCGCGCCGGCGTTCGCGGAAACCCATATTTTCGTGTTCAAGGGCGACGACGGCTACGGCGTCCATGACTGTCTCGCCTCTGGCGAGCAATGCGGCGAGGCCGCCGCTTCCGCCATCTGCCGCGCACGCGACTATGTGCAGGCGGTGAATTTCGGCCGCGTGGACACCGACGAGATCACCGGCGCGGTGCCGGCGGACAAGCGGCCGGCGCGCTGCGAGGGCAAGTTCTGTCCGCTCATGGTCGCGGTGACCTGCGCGCGCTGAGTCAGAATCAAGTCGCCAACGCAAAACGGGCGGCGCACGAGCCGGATCGTTCGCGGCGCAATCGCAGGCGATTTCGCCGCGAACGTAAAATCCGGCTCGATTCGAAAAGGTCAGAGTGCGATTCACGTTTCAGGCGGAAGCGTTTTCGCTTCCGCCTGAAACGATCGCACTCTGGGCGCCGCCCGTTCTGTTTCAGGCGACCCGAAGATCAGTTCGCGGTCGAACCGGCGAAGGAGAGCTTCGCGACATAGGCTTCGCCGCACCAGCCGTTGATGCCCGGCGAACCCACCGCATTCCAGATGCCCTGGCAACCGGCCGCCGAGAGGTTGGTGTCGTGATAGCGGAGGTCGAGGGTGATGTTCTTCCAGGTCCAGCCGAGGCCCGCGCTCCAATAAGTGTAGTCCGGAACGAAGATGCCGGCGGGGCTCGACGTGTCACCGAGCCAAACACGGCCGAGATCGCCGGACACGAAGAACGACAGATCCTTGTACGAAGTCGGCACGGTCCAGGCGAGGCTGACCGCGCCCGTCGTGCCCTCGATGCCGTAGTTCAGATAGTCGGGCGAGTGGTTGATGCTGGCGCCGACCACGAACTGATCGGTGAGCGCGTATTTCGCGATGCCGTACACTTCCCAGAAGTCGCTCTGGAAGAACATTTCCTTCGGGTAGTAGTAATAAATCGCCCCGACGTCGAAGCTCCACTTGCCACTCGAGAAGCGCAGGCCGCCGACGAAGTCGATTTCGGCGGATGGATCGCTGAGATTGTAGGCCGCCGTCGTCGGCCAATCGACCGCCGCGCCGGCAATGCCGAGATAGAAGGTGTTGCCCCAGACTGCCGTGAAGGAGGCACCCGCGGACGGGCCGCCGTTCGACTGCGTGGTGCCGCGGAAGACGTAGTCGCTTGCGATCCAGCCGCCGTATTCGACCGCGAAGCCGCCGCCGACCGGCGCCTTGCCGACCGCGGGCGGCGCCTTGGTGACGACCGGCACATCGGCCGCGAGCGACGAGCCGGCCATCAGCGCGAGCGCGCCGGCGGCGATGATCGATGTCTTGAGCATGTTGCCCCGCATGGAAAACCCCGTGTTTTTGTCCGCTTCCGCCTGGCGGCCCCGGTCTCGATTTTCGCCTGGGCCGCAGCGGGTGAACCGAATGTTCGATGACAAAAATCGTCGGAATGACCGCTGCTTCGCAACGTCACAAAATCGGCAAGCTGCTCAAAGGATAGGCAAACAGGGGGTAATTCGGTGCGAAGTCGACGCGCGTGACAAAAAAGTCACGGCGTGACCGGGCAGAAAAAATTCTTACTGCTGGCCGGCTTCGGGCTGGGCGCCCTGTCCGCCGATGACGAGTTCGCCGGCGCGGATCGCGAGCCCGGACCGCTCGGATTCCTGAATCGCCCTGCGGACTTGCGCACGCACCTGATCGTTCGACAGGAAGAGGTCGTGATTGATGCCGCTGCCGCCGAACTGCGAGGCGTCGATCACCCGCAGGCCCATGGCCTGAAGGCGTTCCTTTTCGGCGGTGCCCACGCGCGCAATGCCGCCCGCGAGCCGGTTCATGATCCCGAGCGCGCGGTCGTTCGCGGCGGTGAGCACGGTGATCCGGTTCGCCAGGCTGCCGATGCGCTGCACGGTCGAGGCGAAGACATCGATATCGATGTCGGGCGACGCCAGAACGATTGCGCCCATCTTGAGCGCGGCCGTTTCGCCGAAGCGCGCATGGATCTGCCGCAGCGCCTCGACCGACACCATCGTTCCCATGGAATGCGCGACCAGGTGAATGTTGTTCACCGCCGGGTGGCGGATCAGCTCGGCCAGCATGTTTTCGAGCGCATCGCGCGACCACATGGCGCTGTCGCGGTCATGGATATAGTCGAGCAGCTTCTCGCGCGAAGGCCATGTGAACACGATGGTTTCGCCGCGGAACTTGACTCCGTCGGCGAGGCGCGCCGCGTCTAGCGTCGCCTGCTGGAAACTCTGATTGAAGCCATGAATGTAAATCAGCACGTCGCGGCGCTGGCCTTCGCGAGGCCAGTTCAGGCCGTTCGGCAGCAATTGCACCGTGTCGATGCCCCAGTCGCCGGCGACGAGCGAGAAAGAGCTGCGATCATATGGCGATGACAGCCGGACTTCAGCCACGCTCGGGCGCCTGGCGCGCTCGGTGCCGAACCATGGCCGCGACTTGGCGCCATCCACGACATTGCGGGTGGTGAAGACGGTGACGCGCGGCTCGGCGGCGATCGAGGAAATATCGGCGAGCGCCAGCTTGTCGGCGGCCGTGCCGGCGCAGCCCGCGCAGACGGCAGACAAAAAGAAGAGCGCGATCAGCCGCACTGCTAGCGAGTTCATGGAAGTTCCGGCCCCCAACACCGGGCCGGATCAGCGGTGAACCCGCAAGTCGGCGATAACGTGGCGG
>JAICQA010000321.1 GCA_025929595.1 Xanthobacteraceae bacterium | reverse complement strand
GGGCGGTCTGATCCCGATGTTCCTCATCATCGGTATCTGGGGTGGCGCGCGGCGCGTCTACGCAACCTTCAAGTTCTTCCTTTATACGCTTGCGGGCTCCGTACTGATGCTGCTCGCGATCATGGCGATGTACTGGCAGTCGGGCACGTCGGACATCGTGAAGCTGCTGACGCACGATTTCCCGGCACAGATGCAGACGTGGCTGTTCCTCGCCTTCCTCGCGTCTTTCGCGGTGAAGCTGCCGATGTGGCCGGTGCATACGTGGTTGCCGGACGCGCATGTGGAGGCCCCGACAGCGGGCTCGGTGATCCTTGCGGCGATCCTCCTGAAGCTCGGCGGCTACGGCTTTCTGCGTTTCTCGCTGCCGATGTTCCCGGAAGCGTCGGAATTCTTCGCGCCCATGATGTTCACGCTATCGGTGATCGCAATCATCTACACGTCGCTCGTCGCCCTGATGCAGGAGGATATGAAAAAGCTGATCGCTTATTCCTCCGTCGCGCATATGGGTTTCGTCACCCTCGGAATGTTCACCTTTACACAGGAGGGCGTGCAAGGCGCGGTGTTCCAGATGATCTCGCACGGCATCGTCTCGGGTGCGCTGTTTCTTTGCGTTGGCGTCGTTTACGACCGCATGCACACGCGCGAGATCGCGGCTTATGGCGGGCTGGTGAACCGGATGCCTGCCTACGCCACTGTGTTCATGGTCTTTACGCTCGCCAATGTCGGCCTGCCCGGCACGTCGGGATTTGTCGGTGAATTCCTGACGCTCCTTGCAGCATTCAGGGTGAATACGTGGGTCGCATTCTTCGCGACAACGGGCGTGATCCTGTCGGCTTGCTACGCGCTCTGGCTCTATCGGCGCGTCATTTTCGGGGTCTTGGAGAAGAAGGAGTTGGCCGACATTCTCGATCTCGACGGACGCGAGAAGGCCTTACTCATTCCGCTAGTCGCGCTGACGATCCTGTTCGGCATTTGGCCGACGCCGGTCCTCGAGACCAGCGCCAATTCCGTCGCGGGTCTGGTCGAACATGTGCGCGCGGCAATCGGGCCGGCAGCTTCGGCGCTGGCCGGGGTCAGGTAGGGGCGGTCATGCAATTTGATCCGCAAATGCTGTTGCCGGCGCTCCCCGAGATCGTTCTTTTGGCGGGCGCGCTTGTGCTCGTGCTGCTTGGCGCGGCGGCGGGCGACCGTCTGAAGGGCGCGGTCGACGGGCTTGCCCTGTTGCTGCTTGTTGGTGCGATCGGGCTGCTGTTGTGGCTGCCAGCCGGGCCGTTGGTCGCGTTTGGCGGCAGCTTCGTGCTCGATGACTTTGCACGCTTCTTCAAGATTCTTGCGCTCGTCGGAACGGCCGCGACGCTTTTTATGTCTGTCGATTTCTGGCGGCGCGAGAACCTTGACCGGTTCGAGTATGGCATCCTCGTGCTGCTCGCGAGCGCTGGCATGATGGTGCTGATCTCGGCGCGCGACCTCATCATGCTCTATCTTGGGCTCGAGCTGATGTCGCTGTCGCTCTATGTGATCGCGGCGTTCGACCGGGACAATCTGCGCTCGTCCGAAGCGGGTCTGAAGTATTTCGTCCTCGGCGCGCTGTCGTCCGGCATGCTGCTCTATGGCGCGTCGTTGCTCTCCGGGTTCACCTGGACGCTGGCGCTCGACGGCATCGCGCAAGCGGCGAAAGAGCCGTCGATCGGGCTCGTGTTCGGCATCGTGTTCCTGTTCACGGGCTTTGCCTTCAAGGTTTCGGCGGTGCCGTTCCATATGTGGACGCCCGACGTCTATGAGGGCGCACCGACGCCGGTTACGGCTTTCTTCGCGGCGGCGCCGAAGGTAGCGGCAATTGCCGTCTTTGTGCGTGTATCGATCGAGGCGTTCCCGCAGGTCGTCTCGCAGTGGCAGCAGATCGTGATCTTCGTGTCGATCGCGTCGATGGTGCTCGGCGCATTTGCCGCCATTGGCCAGCGCAACATCAAGCGCCTGATGGCCTATAGCTCCATCGGCCATGTGGGCTTCGCGCTGGTCGGCTTGTCGGCCGGGACGGTCGCGGGAGTGCAAGGCGTGATCGTCTATATGACAATCTATCTCGCGATGACGCTCGGCACCTTCGCGGTAATTCTCGCCATGCGCCGACAGGGCAAGATGGTCGAGGAGATCGACGAACTGGCGGGGCTTTCGCGCACGCATCCCACAATGGCCTTCATGCTGGCGGCGTTGCTCTTTTCGCTCGCCGGCATTCCGCCGCTCGCGGGCTTCTTCGCGAAGTTCTACGTCTTCCTGGCCGCGATCGAAGCGGGACTCTATGTGCTCGCGGTGATCGGTGTGCTGGCGAGCGTAGTCGGCGCCTATTACTATCTGCGCATCGTGAAGATCATGTACATGGACGAACCGAAGGAATCCTTCGAGCCGGTGCCGGCGCCGCTGGTGTTGGTGCTCGGCGTCACAGGCTTGTTCACGATCCTGTTCTTCGTTTATCCGGCCCCGATCGTCGCGGCGGCGGAGATCGCCGCCAAATCGATCTTCTGATGGCCGAATTTCCCCGGACAGCGGGCAGCGCGCCAGTCGTCTTCCTCGAAACGACAGGCTCCACCAATGCGGAGGCGCTGACGCGAGCGGCGGTGGGCGAGCGCGGGCCACTCTGGATCGCCGCAAGACAGCAAAGCGCCGGCCGTGGTCGGCGCGGGCGCGCGTGGGCTTCGGAACCAGGCAATCTTTACGCGACGCTGCTGTTGAGTGAGGCCGCTCCCGCAGCGGCATTGCCGGGGATCTGCTTTGTGGCGGCGCTCGCCGTTCACGATGCGATACTAGATGCTGCGCATGGGTTGGCGCCGGCGCAGCTCAAGTTGAAGTGGCCTAACGACATCCTGCTCGATGGGCGCAAAATTGTGGGCATTCTCGTGGAGGGGGTCTCCGGGGCGGGCGGTCACGCCGCAGCGATTGGCATTGGCGTGAACTGCAAACACCATCCGCAGTCAACGGAATTTCCGGCGACCGATCTGGCGAGCGCCGGTTTCGTTGTGCCGCCGGAAATGCTGTTGGGGTTTGTCGGCGCTGCAATGGAGCGCCGGCTCGGTGAATGGCAGCGCGGGGAGAACTTCCCGGCGATCCGGGCGGGGTGGCTCGCGCGCGCGAGCGGCCTCGGAGCGCCGATCGAAGTGCGGCTTCCCAACCGCACGATGAGCGGGACGTTCGAGGCGCTGGACGAAGGCGGCGCTTTGGTGCTTCGCCATGGCAACGGGACATGCGAGACAGTCGCGGCGGGCGACGTATTCCCGCTCGCCGTACGGTGAGGTCTCGTGACTAAAGCTATCGAACTCGTCTTTTTACCGCTCGGCGGGGTCGGCGAGATCGGGATGAATCTTGCGGT
>JAICQA010000239.1 GCA_025929595.1 Xanthobacteraceae bacterium | reverse complement strand
TCGCGCCCATCCACCTTCAGCTTGGCGCCTTCCTGAATGCCGATCTCGACGTAGTTCTTCACCTTGTCGAGATGTGCCTTGGTGATCATCGGGCCGTAGTCGGCGTCCGTTGACGTCGACGGGCCGATCTTGAGGCTCTCGACGCGCGGAATGAGCCGCTCCATGAGCGTGTCGGCGGTCTTCTGGCCGACCGGCACCGCGACCGCGATCGCCATGCAGCGCTCGCCCGCCGAGCCGTAGCCCGCTCCGATCAGCGCATCGACCGTCTGGTCCATGTCGGCGTCCGGCATGACGATCATGTGGTTCTTGGCGCCGCCGAAGCACTGCACGCGCTTTCCGGACGCCGTGCCGCGCGTATAGATGTATTCCGCGATCGGCGTCGAGCCGACGAAGCCGATGGCGCGGATGTCCGGATCGTCGAGGATCGCGTCCACCGCTTCCTTGTCGCCGTTGACGACGTTGAGGATGCCCGCGGGCAGTCCCGCTTCGATCATCAGCTCCGCGAGCCGCATCGGCACGCCCGGATCGCGCTCCGATGGCTTGAGGATGAAGGCGTTGCCGCAGGCGATCGCCGGCGCGAATTTCCACATCGGGATCATCGCGGGGAAATTGAACGGCGTGATGCCGGCGACGACGCCGAGCGGCTGCCGCATGGAATAGAGATCGATATTGGAACCCGCATTGTCGGAGTATTCGCCCTTCATCAGGTGCGGAATGCCGCAGGCAAACTCCACCACCTCGACGCCGCGCTGGATGTCGCCCTTGGCGTCGGCGACGGTCTTGCCGTGCTCACGCGCGAGCAGCTCGGCGAGCGCGTCGTTTTCCTTCGCGACGAGCTCGAGGAACTTGAACATCACGCGCGCCCGGCGCTGCGGATTGGTGGCGGCCCAGGCCGGCTGCGCCGCCTTCGCGTTCTCGACCGCCGCCCGCACTTCCTTGGCGTTGGCGAGCGCCACCTTGCCGATCACCTCGCCGGTCATGGGCTGAAAGACGTCGCTCGTCCGCCCCGATGCGCCCTTGACGTGCTTGCCGCCGATGAAATGGCCGATCTCGCGCATCTTGCGCTCCTCCTGAATGTCCCGGGCGCGTCGCGCGCCTGTGTCTCTCTTTTGTCCTAACCCAGACGGCACGCGCGCGGAAGTCCGCCATGCGTACCGCTAAGGCCGGAAAATCGCCGCTTAACGCTCTCTTAGGCCGCCCCGGGCTAATCATTTCGCTCGGGTGAGCCGCACCAGAATGGTGCGTGCTGGGACGGAGAATCCGATGGATCTCACCACGGCCTTGGGGCTCTTGGCCGGTATTGGCGTGCTCGTCAGTCTGATCCTGATGGGTGGCGACCTCCGTCAGTTCTACGACATTCACGCGGTCATCGTGATTTTCGGCGGTGCCGCCGCCGCGACGATGATCCGCTTTCCGCTCGGCTCGATCCTGCACGGTCTGCCGTTGGGAATGAAATACGCCTTCACCATGCGCCGCATGACGCAGCGCGAGCTGATCGACGAGCTCGCTTCGCTTGCCGAGATCGCGCGCAAGCAGGGCCCGCTCGGACTCGAAAAGGTCGAGACCGAGGACCCGTTTCTGGCGAAGGGCGTGCGCTATGTCGCCGACGGGTACGACGCAAATTTCATCCGCGAGACGCTGACGCGCGACCGCGAAACCTTCCTGCATCATCTCGACGAGGGCCAGAAGATCTACCGCGCCATCGGCGACTGCGCGCCCGCCTTCGGCATGGTCGGCACGCTGATCGGCATGGTGCAGATGTTCGCCAACATGACCGACCCTTCGAAGCTCGGTCCGTTCATGGCGATCGCGCTGCTCGCCACGCTCTACGGCGCAACCGTCGCGAACCTCTTTTGCCTTCCCATCGCAGACAAGCTGCACGTCAAGCTTGCGGACGAAGAAGTGAACCGCACGCTCATCATCGACGGCATCCTCATGCTGCGCGAGGCGAAGAGCCCGCAGATCGTGCGCGAGATGCTGCTCGCTTATCTCCCCGAGGCCGGCCAGAAGCACGCCGCCGCCGAGGCCGAGACGGTTCCGGCCTGACGGAGAGACGTGATGTCGAAGAAGCGGGGAGGTCATGCCGGCGGTCACGGCTGGTTCGTGACCTTCGCCGACCTGATGGCGCTCCTGGTCAGCTTCTTCGTGATGCTGGTCGCCTTCTCCTCGCAGGACCAGAAGCAGTTGCAGATCATGGCGGGCTCCATGCGCGATGCCTTCGGCACGCAGCGCGAGAACCGCTATTCCGGCATCGTGGAAGTCGACGGCTCGCCGACGCGGCCGCGCCTGAAGAACGCCGAGCAGATTCCGCCCGAGCTCGCCACCGACCGCCCGACCCCCGACCAGCTCGAGAACCAGCTCGAGAAGGGCCTGCGCGAGATCACCGACCGCCAGTTCGCGCTCGCCGCCGCTTCACTGCGGCAGGCGTTGCAGGAGCTGCCCGACATTACGGAAGTCTCCAAGCACATCGTGGTCGCTGAAACGAAGGAGGGGCTCAACATCGAGCTCGTCGATCAGGACGGCCGTTCGATGTTCCCGGAAGGTGCGAAGGAGCCCTACGACCGCACGCGCCGCGTGGTGGCAAAGCTCGCCGAGGCCATCCGTAAGCTGCCCTATCGCCTGACCATCACCGGCCATACGTCGGCGGCGCGCCAGCCGCTGCGCCCCGGCGCGAGTCCGTTCGATCTCTCCGCCGAGCGCGCCAACGCCATCCGCCGCATTCTCCAGGACGAGGGCGTGACCGCGACGCAGTTTTATATGGTGGCCGGCCGCGGCGACAATCAGCCGCTATTCCCCGAAGACCCGTATCTCGCCGCCAACCGTCGCGTGTCGATCACGCTGATGAAAGAAGCGCCCCCGGCGCCCTTCGGCGTGCGGCCGTAGTCGTCATCCCGGAAATTCGCCAACGGGTCCGCGCGAAGCGCGGCCCGATGACAAGCTCCGCGAATTATCCGGGATCGTCTGAAATTCGCTGCAAACGGTCCCGGCTCGCGCTCCCCGCGGGTCAAGCCCGCGGTCGCTTGGCCGGGACGACGACGGACCAGCTTGACCCGCTCCCTCCGCTGCCCCAAATCACGCGGGAGGGCAGGAGCGTGCGCATGAACGGCGAAGTGAAGAACCTCAGCGTGCAGGAAGTGAAGGAAGGTCTCGACCGCGGCGAGATCGTGCTCGTGGACGTGCGCGAGCCGCATGAAAACGCGGCCGAGCGCATTCCGGGCGGCTTCCTGAACGCGCTGCAGAGCTTCGACCCGGCGGCACTCCCCGATCCGGAAGGCAAGCGCATCGTCTTCTATTGCCGCTCCGGCCGCCGCTCGGTCACCTCCTCGCAGCTCGCGCAGGCCGCGGGCCTTCCTTATGACGAGCACATGGCGGGCGGACTGCTCGCCTGGAAGGAAGCCGGCTACGAGACGGAGAGCTAACCCGTCATTGCCGGGCAAAAGGCGCGAAGCGCCGTCTTCGCGCCTGAAGACCCGGCAATCCATAGGGCAGCGCAGAACGTGGTGCGCTTGAGAATGGACCCCCGGGTCAAGCCCCGGGGGGTGACGAAGTGAGAGACTGAGGAGCATCATGAACGCCAGTTACGCCCGTAGTTTCTTTTTTGCCTTCACTCTCTTTGCCCTCACCACACCCACGCTCGCCCAGGAGCGCGTGGTCAACATCTACAACTGGTCGGACTACATCGACCCGCAGGTTCTTGAGGATTTCACCAAAGAAACCGGCATCAAGGTCCGCTACGACACGTTCGACTCGAACGACGTGGTCGAGACGAAGCTCCTCGCGGGCAAGACCGGCTACGACATCGTCGTGCCGTCGCAGACCTATATGCAGCGCCTCATCAAGGCCGGCGTCTTGCAGAAGCTCGACAAGTCGAAGCTGCCGAATCTCAGGCACGCCTGGCCCGAGATCGAGCAGCGTCTCGCCAGTTACGACCCCGGCAACCAATACGCCGTCAAGTACATGTGGGGGACGACGGGCATCGGCATCAATGTCGATCGCGTGAAGCAGGCACTCGGCGGTGACATGCCGGAGAGCTGGGACGTTGTCTTCAGGCCCGAGCTCATCGGCAAGCTGAAGGATTGCGGCGTCCACATGTTGGATGCCGCCGACGAGCTGATCCCGACCGCGCTGCACTGGCTCGGCCTCAACCCTGACAGCAAGAACACTGCCGACATCGAGAAGGCCGGCGAGGCGCTGATGAAGGTGCGCGGCAGCGTCCGCAAGTTCCACTCGTCGGAATATATCAACGGCCTCGCCAACAACGAGATTTGTCTCGCGGTCGGCTGGTCGGGCGACATCCTCCAGGCCAAGACGCGCGCCGGGGAAGCGGCGGAGAGAACCGGGCGCGACGCGCCCAGCATCGCCTATGTGCTGCCGAAGGAAGGCGCGCATATGTGGTTCGATAGCTTCGCGATTCCGAAAGACGCGCCGCATGTCGAGGAGGCGCATATTTTCATCGACTACATGATGCGGCCCGAAGTGGCGGCGCGGAACACCAACGCCGTCTCCTACGCCAACGGCAACCTCGCCTCCCAGCCGCTGGTGGACAAGGACATCACCGGCAACAAGGCGATCTATCCCGACGAGTCGACGATGCAGCGCCTCTTCGTCTCGACGCCCTATCCGCAGAAGGTCCAGCGCGTCGTTACGCGCGTGTGGACGAGGGTC
>JAICQA010000470.1 GCA_025929595.1 Xanthobacteraceae bacterium | reverse complement strand
TGGAGCGCGGCGAGATCGGCGTCATCCGCCTCACCTGCCCCGAACCGATCATGGCCCGCCTCCGGCGCTCGCCCTTCCTCGACCGCTTCCACGAACGGCATCCGGGGCTGCGCGTCGAGTTCGTGATGAGCGACAAGTATCTCGATCTCGCGCGCGGCGACGCCGACGTGGCGCTGCGCTCGGGCGATACCGACGACGACGTGCTGGTCGGGCGCAAGGTCGCCGACTCCTTCTGGGCCGTCTATGGCACGCCCGCGTATCTGGCTGAGCACGGCAAGCCCTTGTCGGTCGACGATCTGAAAAGCCACGCGATGATTGGCCTTGACGAGTCGATGGCCGGTCATCGCGCGGCAACGTGGCTGCGCGAGGCCGCTCCGGGTGCGGAGCTGGTCGCGCGTTGCAACAGCGTGCTTGGTCTCGTCTCGGCAGCGAAATCCGGCATCGGCCTCGCCCCGCTCCCGACCGCGCTCGGCGATGCCGAACCGGAGCTGACGCAGGTGCTGGGGCCGATTCCCGCGCTGACGCGAAGCTGGCGTTTGCTCACGCATCCCGACGTCCGCAAGACTCCGCGCGTTTCGGCCTTCTTCGATTTCGTCAACGACGAGGTCGATACCTTGCGGCCGATCCTGAGCGGCTGAACGGCTGTCACTCCACGGCATCAAATCTCGACACCCGCTTGAACCGGCCGTCTGCCCGCTCCAAGCTGCGTGCATTGCGGCCCGGCCGCAAAGGGAGGCACCGATGGCCAAGTTCCTGATTCATATCCACACCGGTCCGGACAATCCGAGCAAAGCAGCGCTTGGATTTCTCGTCGCCATGACCGCGCTGAAAGAGCAACACCAAGTCGATCTGTTTCTCGCCGGCGATGGTGCCGCGCTGATCGGCGACGCCGCGCTGTCAGGCGTGGAAGGCAAGGGCACCGGCAATCTCGGTGCGCACTACAAGGCGCTGGTCGACGGCGGCGCCCGCTTCTATGTCTCGGGCATGTCCGCCAAGGCGCGCGGCCTGAGCGAGGCTGATCTCGAAGGCAAGCCCGCCGAATTTGCGATGCCAAACGTGCTGGTCCGCCTCGCGGCTGCGGCCGACGTGGTGCTCACGTATTGAATCGCGAACGCACCCCCTCACCCCGCCTTGTGACACACCGCCTCGATTTGTGCCCGTCGGCGTCGAGCACGAAGGCGGCATGGCCCTACTCCACCGGATCATGCAAACACGGATCGAGCTGCACATGGTCCGGCCCGCGCGGGATGAGGTTGCCGGTGACGATCACCTCGTCGCCCTCCTTGCTGTCGTTCGCCTCGTAGGTGACGCACAGCACGCGCGGTGCGGGCGGATCGCATAGAAAGAGATAGACCAGCGCGCCGTCCGAGCGCACTGCGATGAGCTTGCCCTTCACCGCGATGGTAGTGATCTCGTCGGGCTGCCCGAGCTTCGCGAGCGCGCCGCGCAAGTCCGCGCACGCGACCTCGAAGGACGGCGCGGGCTGCGCCGCCGCCGGTCCCGCGAAGAGAACGAGCAGCGCCGCGAGCGGCTCGATGCGCACCGCCGCCATCATCGGCCGCCGGCCTGCCATCGGGCCGCGTCCTCGAGCCGGTCGTCGCCCCAGAACAGTTCTCCGGCGGAGACGAAGCTCGGCACGCCGAAGATGCCAAG
>JAICQA010000355.1 GCA_025929595.1 Xanthobacteraceae bacterium | reverse complement strand
GCGGAGTTCATTGTCGCGATCTGCGGTGAGATCATGACCATGCCGGGTCTGCCCAAGGTGCCGTCAGCCGACAGCATCGACGTCAACGCCGACGGCAAGATCGTCGGGTTGTTCTAGGTAATCGTCGTCCCGGAAACGCGCGAAGCGCGTTATCCGGGACCGTTTTCAGAACATCGAACGGTCCCGACTCTCGCGCTTTGCGCTCGGCCGGGACGACGGATAACTAACTCGCGATCCGCTCCGCTTCTTTCTCGTTCGGCAGGTGGCCTTCCGGCGTGAGCCGGTCGACAGCGCCCGGCAGTTCGCGGCTCAAGCCCTCGAGCAGATCCTGCTTCGAGAGTCCGGTCTGCTCCATCAGCCAGCCGAGCCGCTCCTTGCCGAGTCCCTGTTCAAGCTCGGCAGGCGACATCTCCTTGTTCGGTCCGGAGCCGACCCACGAGCGTGCCTTGTCGCCCTGGCCGTTGGCTTGCAGGCCGTCGATCAGGTCTTTCAGGCCGCCGGACAGCATTCCGCCGGCCGCACCGCCGCCGAGCAATCCGCCTAGTCCGCCCAGCAGGCCGCCGAGTCCGTCCTTGTTGGCCGTTGGCGAAAGCCCGCCGCCGAGGTCGTCGGTCTTGTTGCGGCCGAGCATGTCGGCGAGCCTGCCTTTGCCCTGATAGGTGCGATAGGCAAGCAGTCCAAGCAGCGCCATCGTGATGGGCGACATGCCGCCACTCTTGTTCCCTCCACCGCCCAATACGTCGAGCAAGCCCATTTCACTCCTCCTATTGTCCGAACAAGGGATAACGGCCTGAGGCAACCGGAGTTGCACGGGTGCCGGCGCTTTATCGCCTCTTGGACCGCTCAGTTTCCATCAAGCCGCTTCGCCACGAGCCGCGCTTCGGCGACGAGCGCGGCGGCGAGCGGGGTCATCGGCTCGCGCTCCGGCACCACGAGGCCGATCGTATGCACCTCATCGGGCTCGACGATCGGGATCGCGCGGATCGTTTCGGTGAGGCCGAGCGTCTCGGCGAGTTTCGCTGGCATCACGCTCGCCCAGCGGCCGGTGCGCACGTGCGAGAACAATAGGATCATCGAATCCGATTCCAGCATCGGCCGCGGATCGGCACCCGCCGTCTTCAGCAGGCGGTCGATGATGCGCCGGTTTTGCATGTCGGGCGTGAGCAGGCAGAGCGGCACCTGTGTGACCTCGGCCCAGGTGACTTTGTCGCGATCGCCGAGCGGCGCGTCGGCCGACGTCAGTAGTCGGTAGCTCTCGCGATAGAGCGGCACCGCGTTCACGCGACCGAGCGGTTCGTTGTCGAGATAGGTGATGCCCGCGTCGATCTCGAGATTCTCCAGGAGCTCCAGCACATCGATCGAGGTGCGCGAGAAAATCGAGAACTGCACATGCGGATGCCGCTCGCGGAACGGCGTCGTGAGGGTCTGCACCATCGCGAGCGCGGTCGGGATCGCAGCGAGCCGCAGACGGCCCGTCAGGCCGTGACGCAGCGTCTTGATCTCTTCGCGCATGGAGCGGGAGTCGCCGACGATCCGGCGCGCCCAGTCGAGCACGCGCTCGCCCTCGGGCGTAAGACCGTGGAATCGGGAGCCCCGATTCACGAGCAGCACGCCCATCGATTCCTCGAGCTGCTTGATTCCGGCCGAAAGTGTGGGCTGCGTAACGCCGCAGGCTTCCGCCGCGCGCCCAAAGTGACGCTCCCGGGACAGGGAAAGTAAAAATTCGAGCTTGTCGATCAAGGGCTTAGCCTCCGATCGTCTCTTTAACCGGCCCAATCGTTTGATAGAGATTCCCTATCAGCGGATTGAAGTCACGGGGTTGTTTTATATCACCGAATTCAGTTTTGTTCTAATCAGGAAGGTATCGAAATGAATGTTCGCCCGAGTCAGCATCCGCCGGCTGGCGGCGCAGGCCGCCGCCGGCCTGCAGCCACGCCAAAAGGTCGCCAGATCGATCCGGTGGCCCTCGGGGAAGTGCAGGCGTTGCTCGGCAACAAGCCGCGCCGCCGCGACCTGCTGATCGAGCACCTGCATCTCATCCAGGACAAGTTCGGACATCTGTCCGCGCCGCATCTCGTCGCGCTTGCGCAAGAAATGAAATTGGCGCTGGCCGAGGTCTATGAAGTCGCGACCTTCTACGCGCATTTCGACGTGGTGAAGGATGACGGCGCCGTGCCGCCGCCGGTCACCGTGCGTGTGTGCGACTCGCTGTCCTGCGCGATGCGCGGCGCGGAAAAACTGATCGAGGAATTGCCCGCAAAGCTCGGCCGCGAAGTCCGCGTGCTGCGCGCCCCCTGCATGGGCGCCTGCGACCGCGCGCCGGTCGTCGCCGTCGGCCATGTGCAGACCTTCAACGCCGACGCCGCGAAAGTGGCCGAAGGCGTCAAGCACGGCGCCCATGCGCATGCCTGGCACGATCACATCGGCTTCGATGCCTACAAGAAAGACGGCGGCTACAAGCTTCTCGGCGACTGCCTGAGTGGCAAGCGCACGCGCGATGACCTGATCAAGATCGTGAGCGACTCCGGCCTGCGCGGCCTCGGCGGCGCGGGTTTTCCGACCGGCCGCAAATGGTCGCTGGTGCGGGCCGAACCCGCCCCGCGCCTGATGGCGGTGAACGGCGACGAAGGCGAGCCCGGTACCTTCAAGGATCGCTTTTATCTCGAGAAAGATCCGCACCGCTTCATCGAAGGCACGCTGATCGCGGCCTGGGTCGTCGAGGCGCAAGACATCTACATTTATCTGCGCGACGAATACCCCGAAGTGCGGCTGATGCTGGAAGCCGAACTCGCGAAAGTCGAGGCTGCCGGCCTCGCGAAGCACACGAAACTGCATCTGCGCCGCGGCGCGGGCGCCTATATCTGCGGCGAAGAGTCGGCGATGATCGAGAGCATCGAAGGCAAGCGTGGCCTGCCGCGCCATCGCCCGCCTTACGTCGCCCAGAACGGCCTGTTCGGCCGCCCGACGCTCGAGCAG
>JAICQA010000031.1 GCA_025929595.1 Xanthobacteraceae bacterium | reverse complement strand
TGGTGCATGAAGGGCTCGCCGTCGACTTCATGCAGGGCGGTTACGCGCGGCAGGAGCGCGACGCCCGGATCGCCCGGCGCGGAATCTGGACGGGCGAATTCGACCTGCCGCAGGAGCATCGCCGGGGTTCACCGCCACGCGCGCAGCGCTAGCCCGAAAAAGAAAGCGAGGCGGCTTGCGCCGCCCCGCTCTCTCATAGCTTCCGGGATCCCGCTTAGCGGTATTCGCAGACAAGCTGGCCGCGCCGGTTCTCCCAGCAGACCCGCTCGCGCGGCTGCGTGGTGCGAACATGCACACCCGCGTGCGGCTGGACATAAACGTGGTTGTGCGGCTCATGCGCAGCGCCGATGCCGCCGCCGATCACGCCACCGATCACGGCGCCCGGAGGGCCGCCGATCGCAAAGCCGGTGCCGGCGCCGATCGCCGCACCCGTCGCCGTGCTCGCCTGGGCCATCGCGGCCGTCGGAGCAGCGGCCAGAGCCGCAATCGCGGCCGCACCAATCAGGAACTTACGCATTGTTTTATCCTCCGATTGTTGAGGGGATTGCGCCTATAACGATTTCAAGGCGATGGCGTTCCCCCGCGACTCACAAGCCACGGGAAAACTTGGCCAATTTCGTATGACAATTGAGGATAGGAAGCGCGTGCAACTTGCGCTTTTGGAACACGCTCCTAGACTTCGCGCACGGCTCATCAAGAGCCTCGCAGGGGACGAGCATGGCGAAGAAGGCGCGTAAGGCCAAAGCAAAGGCCAGAAAGTCGAAGGCGAAAGCCAAGTCCAAAAAGAAGGGCGCGAAGAAAGCCAAAAAGGCGAAAAAGAAAAAAGCCCGCCGCACCGTGATGTACAGCTCCAAGGGCAAGAAGCTCTACGCGAAGCGCGATGCGTCCGGGAAGTTCAAGGACATCCAGAGCTACCAGCGCGCGCACAGCATGGACATGAAGCGCAGCTCGAAGGCGGAGGAAGCCGCGGAAGCCCCCGCACCCGCCGCTATGGAAGCGCCGAAGATGTAAGCGGCCGCCGCCGCACGAATTCCTCCTCATATGGGCGGCCCGGCGGGCCGCCCTCATTTCTCCGGATTGCCCCGCCCACAATGCAGAGCCTCGGCCACGAGCAGACCGCGCCGGCCGCACCCAGGATCACCACGATGCAACAGAAACTGTTTCTCTTCGGTGGCGCGCTCGCGCTCACCATTGCGCTGGCCGCCACCGCCGGCGCGCAAACGAGCGCCGTCTCGTCCAAGGAAAAGATGGAAACCTGCAAGTTCGGCGCGGCCGATCAGAAGCTGAAGGGCAAGCAGGAGCAGGACTTCATCAAGAAGTGCATGGCGAACGAGCCCGCGAAAAAGAGCACGGCCAAGAAGTAAGATCGTGTCGCGCGGCCGTACGGAACCCGCGCGCCGCGCCCGCGTTATCGCGCCACACTCTCTGTGGAGGTTGCGATGGGACGTGGACTGCTGCTGTGGCTGTTGGGGATTCCGCTGCCGATCATTCTCTTGATCTGGCTGTTCGGCGGATTGAGCTGACGCCCGGCCGACGGGCATCGGACGAAGTACAAGCGGCGGCTTTCGGGCCGCCGCTTGCATTTCGGGTAAACAGTGACGCTGCAAACGTCAGCGGCGACGATTCTCGCGGGTAAATTCCGGATGAAATTGCTGCGCACGGATGCGACACGGCCGGCGGATTTCCTTCAGCTCAAACACGTCGACCCAGCGCTGACGGCCGTCCTGTTCGATGAGGAAAAGATCGCGGCCAAGAAATTGCCAATGACGCATCAGGATCATGCAGATCAGGATCGCCTCGCGGAGCAGGATCATCGACGCGAACAGGGCGATCACGAAGCCGATCGAACCCTGCAGGAGTGAAACTGCCAGACTGCCGATAACGGCCGGGCTGACCATGACGGCCAGCAGGATCAAAGCTCTCCACGCGCGCATCGCAAGTAACCTCCGGGATTTGCGACGGAGTAATTTTGGTTGCCGAGGACTCCACGCCCGACGCAGCAAAAACCTGCAATCCGGGGGATAGTTCCAAAGTCGTACTAACGAAATGGCGCTGCGGGCCCGAAAATTTTCGCGCAGGACGAATCACAAGCGCGTAAAATTTTCGGCCCGGGGGCCAACTCGTTGCGCCGCCCGGGGGTCGGCGCGTCCGGTCTTTGCCGGGTTCGTGATGCCCGGTCTCGGGGCCGGTTTGCTAGGTTACGAGCATGACAACGATCAGCCGGCGGCTTTTGCTCCAGCTTGCGGCGCTCGCCGCCGCGGCGCCTGCCCTGGCGCAAGCGGGTGGCCAGTCGCGCCCCACGGCCTACGCCTACTCGTTCAAGACCCTCGACGGCGGCACCATCCGCCTCGCCGACTACGCCGGCCGCCCGATCCTGATCGTCAACGTCGCTTCGCAGTGCGGCTTCACCCCGCAATATGCGGGCCTAAAGGCGCTGCAGGAGCGGTTTGGCGAAAAGCTTGTAGTGATCGGCGTGCCTTCAAACGACTTCAATCAGGAGCCGGGCGGCGCGGAGCAGATCCTGGCGACCGCGCACGGCCACTACGGCATCAGCTTCCCGCTCGCGGAAAAGGCGGTGCTACGCGGGACGGACGCGCATCCGTTCTATCGCTGGGCCGCGATCGAGCGCCCGCTCGACGTCCCGAACTGGAATTTCCACAAGTATTTGGTGGGGCGCGACGGGCGGCTGGCCGCCGTCTTCCCCACCCGCGTCGAGCCGATGGACGCGCGCGTCCTCCACGCAATTGCGCGCGAACTCAAGAGCGACTGAGAATCACCGGCGAATCACAACGCCCGTGAGAACGAGTCAGAATCAGACAAATCTTGTGAGCGGATAGCGCATACGAGGCAGACGATTTTTCGCGAGCCAAGTCGAGAAAATGCTATTCTCAACCTGAGGTCGATTCGCGTTGACCTAGCCAATTGGAACCTTGCGGGGGCGAAAGCACGCCGGGTTCCGGAAAGCTCCTCCCGGCGTGGCGTATGAACTGGGGCGACCGCAAGGTCGCCCCCTTCGTTTGCGGTCAGGCCACGTCCGCGAGAGCTTCGACCGGCTGTGCGGTCCCCGTCTTCGGCCGCTCCATCGCTTCGACAAGTGCGAGATAAGAGCTTGCAGGCAGCGGCGGCGCAAACACGTAACCCTGTCCCTCGGTAACGCCCTTCTGCTGCAGATAGCTGACCTGCTCGAAGGTCTCGACGCCTTCCGCGATCACTTCCATCTTCATGCTGCGGCCGAGCTCGACCAGCGTCTCGATGATGGTTTGCGAATAGCGCTCCGTTCCGATCGCGTCGATGAACATCTTGTCGATCTTGATGATATCGACGCCGAGCTTCATCAGATAGGACAGCCCGCCGTGGCCGGTGCCGACATCGTCGATCGCCACTTTCACACCGGACGTTTGCAGGAGCGCGATCACCCGCCTCGCCTCGTCCAGGTCCGGCAGCGGGGCGCGCTCCGTGACTTCGAGGATCAACTGACTCAACTGGATCGGCGCGCCGGCAAAGATGCCGTTCACGTCCTTCACAATCCTGCTGCCGGTGATGTGATCGGCGAACAAATTGAAGGCAAGCCGCAAGCGCGGGCGATCCCGATAGCTCTCGCCCAGGTCTTCGATCGCCTTCAGCATGAGGACGCGCGTCAGCTCGAAGATCAGGCCGGATTGCTCTGCCAACGGAATGAAGTTTGCCGGCGGCACAAGCGCGCCGTCCGGCTTTCGCCAGCGCGCCAGGACCTCGGCGCCGCGTACCCGGCCGGTCTGCATGTCGACGGTGGGCTGGTAGTAGGGGATGATCTCGCCTGCACGCATTGCGCGGCGAAGTTCGGCCACCGCGTCCTGCCCGTTGCGGCGCATGGCCATCCAGATGAAGCCGGCACCGAAGCCGATCAGCACCAGCATCGCGCCGCGGGCGATCAATTGCAGGCCGGAAAATTCTTGTCCCAGCGCTTCGCGCGTGAATTCGCCCACCATGACAATCGGATACCGCTCCGAGCTCTTACGCACCGACAAGGCGGCGCCTTCGTCGAAGCTGTGACTCTCGTCGCCGTTCGGCCGCATGGCGATCAGCTCGCCGCTTGTAAACAGGAGACGAAGCCGGCGACCGCCGTTGATCTTCTCAAGGTCGAAATCGGGAAGAAGCGCATCGATGGCGATCAACGCCGCGATCGAACGTCCACTCGCGCGTTCGAAGCGCAAGCGAACGGCGCGCTCGTCGATGTCGCGGAAGCGCGCGGCCGCAAGCACCAGGCTCTTGTCGTGCAGCGGGTACTCTTCGGAGAGTGCATAGGCATCGAGCATCTCGCCGATGTGGTTGCAAAGCTCGCGACCCTGATCGTCGAGCAGCGACAGGCCCTTCAGCGGCGTATGGGTGAAGACCGCGAGGCGCATGGCCTCGAGCGCACGCGCGCCACAGGATTCGAGCTGGGCCGCGGCCAATCCGCGGATCACTTTCGACGCCTGATCGAGCCGATGTTCGACGAGTTTGAGTGCGCCGGTTGCCTGCGCGTCGAGACGGTCGCTCGCCTCGCCTTCGATATACGCCTGAAACGCACGATCGAGCGCGAACAAGGGAACGGACGCGAGCAACACCGCGCTCACGACCAGCGCCGTCGTCCAGCGTCCGGAAATCTTCACTGCCCCAGCCTCGGGTTCCTCGCGCCCTTTTGGCGCGTTCCCGATTAAGGAGACGTTAAGTGGATGTAACCGGTTGGTGAGTCCGGTTCGCTGGGCGGTTACTTGTCGGGCAACGCCAGCCGGATATGCAGCTCCTTGAGCTGCTTCTGCGTCACTTCCGACGGGGCGCCCATAAGCAAGTCCTCGGCGCGCTGGTTCATCGGAAAGAGCACCACCTCGCGCAGATTTTCCTCGCCACACAGCAGCATGACAATGCGATCGATACCGGGCGCGATGCCGCCGTGCGGCGGCGCGCCGTAGGTCAGCGCGCGCAGCATGCCGCCGAACTTGCTCTCGAGCACGTCCTCGCCGTAGCCCGCGATGGCGAAGGCCTTCTTCATGATGTCGGGCCGGTGATTGCGGATCGCACCCGACGACAGCTCAATGCCGTTGCAGACGATGTCGTACTGAAACGCCTTGATCGCGAGGATGCGGTCCTTGTCCGCCGGGTCGAGCTTGAGGAAATCCTCCGCCGACATGTTCGGCATGGAGAACGGGTTATGGGAGAAGTCGATCTTCTTCTCTTCCTCGCTCCACTCGAACATCGGGAAGTCGACGATCCAGCAGAAGGCGAACTGATCCTTGTCGACGAGGTTCAGTTCCTCGCCGACCCTGGTGCGCGCGGGACCGGCAAACTTCACAAACTTGTCCGGCTGGCCCGCGATGAAGAATGCGGCGTCGCCGACGCCGAGTTCGAGTTGGTCTGCGATCTGTTTGGTGCGTTCGGGACCGATGTTCTTGGCAAGCGGGCCGGCGCCGCCCTCTTCGCCTTCGCGCCAGAAAATGTAGCCGAGACCCGGCTGGCCCTCGCCCTGCGCCCAGGCATTCATGCGGTCGCAGAACGCGCGATTGCCGCCGCCCCTGGCGGGGATGGCCCAGACTTCGACCTTCGGATCCTTCTCGATCATGCCCGCGAAAATCTTGAAGCCCGAGCCGCGGAACGCCTCGGTGACGTTCTGCATCTTGATCGGGTTGCGCAGGTCGGGCTTGTCGGTGCCGTAGTCGCGCATCGCGTCGGCATAGGGAATCATCGGAAACTTCTCGGTGACGCGCTTGCCTTCGGCAAATTCCTCGAACACGCCGCGCAGCACCGGCTCGACCGCTCCGAAGACGTCTTCCTGCGTCACGAAGCTCATCTCGATGTCGAGCTGGTAGAACTCGCCCGGCGAACGGTCGGCGCGCGCATCCTCGTCGCGGAAGCAGGGCGCGATCTGGAAGTAGCGGTCGAAGCCCGCGATCATGATGAGCTGCTTGAACTGCTGCGGCGCCTGCGGCAGTGCGTAGAACTTGCCGGGATGAATGCGCGACGGAACGAGATAGTCGCGCGCGCCCTCGGGCGACGACGCCGTCAGAATGGGCGTCTGGAATTCGAAGAAGCCCTGCTCCTTCATGCGGCGGCGGATCGAGTCCACGATCTGTCCGCGCTTCATGATGTTGGCGTGGGGCTTGTCCCGGCGCAGATCGAGAAAGCGATAGCGGAGTCGGATGTCCTCGGGATATTCCTGATCGCCGAACACCGGCATCGGCAATTCGGCCGCAGGTCCGAGCGCCTCGATCTCGTTCGCATAGACTTCGACCTGGCCGGTCGGCAGGTCCGGATTCTCGGTGCCGCCAGGACGCCTGCGCACCTTGCCGTCGACGCGGATCACCCACTCGCTGCGCACCGTCTCCGCCGTCTTGAAGGACGGGCTGTCGGGATCGGCGACGACCTGCGTCAGGCCATAATGGTCGCGCAGATCGATGAAGAGGACGCCGCCGTGATCGCGCACGCGATGCACCCAGCCGGAAATGCGGACTGTCTCGCCGATCTGCGCCTCGCGCAGCATTCCGCAGGTATGGGAGCGGTATCGGTGCATGGACGGTCCTGAAGAGCTGGAATCGAAGCGGCGCCGGAGCGCCGGGCGTCTCCATAACGCAATCGACGGCGCGGGCAAAGCGTAAGGGCGTCGCGGGTTCGGCCCGCGCCCCGGCGCCTCGACAGGCCGCGCTCTATCTGCAAACAAGGCCGCTCCCGACCTTCCGGAGATCGCGTGAATGCCGAACATGACCGCCGCCGAGGCGACCGTCGCCTCGCTCCTCGCCCACGGCATCGACACGATCTACGCACTTCCGGGCGTCCATAACGACGACTTCTTCGACGCGCTGTTCAAGGCCGGCAACAAAATCCGCGTCGTCCACACGCGCCACGAACAGGGCGCGGCCTATATGGCGCTGGGTGCGGCGCTCGCGACCGACAAGCCGCAGGCTTATGCCGTGGTGCCGGGGCCGGGACTGCTCAATACCGGCGCGGCGCTGCTCACCGCCTACAGCATGAACGCGCCGGTGCTCGCAATCATCGGACAGATTCCCGACAAAGACATCGGGCGCGGGCTCGGTCATCTGCACGAGATCACCGATCAGGCCGGGATTGTCGCGCGGCTGGTCGATCACGCAGCGCTCATCCGCGATCCGGCGTTGGCACCGAAGATCGTCGCCGACGCCATTCATGCGATGCGCAGTGGCCGGCCCGGACCGGCGGCGATCGAATGCGCGATCGATATGTGGGGGCGGAGCGCAGACATCGCGCCTGTCGCCCCGCTGGCGGATGCGCAGACGGCGATTGATGAAGACACTATCCTCGCCGCAGCGAAGATTCTCGGCAGCGCAGAGCGGCCGTTCATCGTTTGCGGCGGCGGCGCACAGGACGCGGCTGAGGAAGTCGCGGCGCTTTCGGAGATGCTGCAAGCGCCGGTCATGGGCTATCGCCGCGGGCGTGGCGTGCTCTCAAGCCGCAACCCGTTCAGCGTGACGCTGCCGCTCGGGCGCGAATTGTGGGGCGAGGCCGACGCCGCCATCGGCATCGGCACCCACATGGCCTATCCGTTGCAGCACTGGGGCGTCGACGACCGGATCAGGATCGTGCGCGTGGACGCCGACCCGGAAGAACCCGCCCGCTTCCTGAAGCCGGACGCGGCTCTCGTGGGCGACGCCAAACCAATCCTGCGTCGACTGCTGGACGTATTGCCAGCGCACAATCGCAAGCGCGCTTCGCGCAAGGCTGAGATGGAAGAGCGGCAGGCAAAACTCGCCGAGCGTTTCAAAAAGATTGCGCCGCAGCTTGGTTGGCTCGACGCGATCCGCGCCGAATTGCCGGACGATGGAATCTTTGTCGATGAAGTGACACAGATGGGCTTCGCGGCCCGCCTTGCCTTGCCCGTTTACAAGCCCCGCACATTTCTCTCGCCGGGTTATCAGGACAATCTGGGCTGGGGCTATGCCACCGCACTTGGCGCGGCGCATGCGCGGCCGGATGTTCCGGTCGTCTCGATCAATGGCGACGGCGGATTTCTCTACACGGCGAACGAGCTTGCGACTGCCGTTCGCCACAAGACTCCGCTGACCGCGATCGTCTTCGCGGACGGTACATTCGGCAATGTGCGACGAATCCAGGAAGAGAAATACGACAACCGGCTGATCGCCAGCGACCTCGCCAATCCGGATTTCGTGAAATTCGGCGAAGCCTTCGGCGCGGCGACCGAGCGCGCGACGACGCCGGACGAGTTGCGCGCCGCACTCAAGCGCGGCTTCGCTCGCCGCGACGGGCCGACCCTGATTGAGGTACCCGTGGGGCCCATGCCGAGCCCCTGGGAGTTCATTCTGATGCCGCGTATCCGCGGCAAGTAAACTCGTCATGGCCGGGCTCGCAGCCAAGCTTGCGCAGGCTGCGTAAACTTGCCTGCGCGGCCATCCACGTCTTCGCACAATGCACGGCTCAAGACGTGGATGCCCGCAACAAGTGCGGGCATGACGGAAATCAGCGGCGGCGGAAGTTCGGGCGGCGGCGCTGCGGGCCGGCGCCGGGTACCGGCGCATCCGACTTGTGGCGGAAGCTGATGCGTCCGCGGTCGAGATCGTAGGGCGACATTTCAACGATCACCCGATCCCCTTCGAGCGTACGGATGCGATGCTTGCGCATCTTGCCCGCCGCATAGGCGAGGATCATGTGGTCGTTGTCGAGCTTCACGCGAAAGTTTCCATCCGGCAGGACTTCCGTCACCGTGCCGTCGAACTCGAGCATTTCCTCTTTCGCCATACAGTTCTCCGCCGTGATTAATGGACCGGACGCTCAGCGCCGTTCGCGGGATGCCGGTTCGGCTTCCGCTTGCGCTGCATGAACGCCACGGATTCGATCTTACCATTGTTTGGGTGGGAAGGCTCGCGGTGCTGGGCCTGCGCCTGCTGATGCGGACGGCCATGACCGTGATTGTCCTGCCGGCCCTCGGGGCGGCCATGGCGCTTGCCGTGACCGCGCCCGTTGCGCGGCTGACGCTGGCTGCGATGAGGATGGCCATCGCCCGCGGCCTGCGGTGCCGCGCTCTTGTTGCGGCGGCGGTCGGACGAAGGAATCTGCAACTTGATGAGCTTCTCGATGTCGCGGAGATACGGCATCTCCTCGCGGTCGCAGAACGAGATCGCGATGCCTTCGGCCCCTGCCCGCGCCGTGCGGCCGATGCGGTGCACGTAGCTCTCGGCGATATTCGGCAGGTCGTAATTGAAGACGTGGCTCACGCCGTCGACGTCGATGCCGCGCGCAGCGATGTCGGTCGCGATCAGCGTGCGAACGCGGCCGCTGCGAAAATTGGCCAGCGCCCGCTCGCGGTTGTTTTGCGACTTGTTGCCGTGAATGGCCTCGGCACGGATGCCGGCCTTCTCGAGCGAACGCACGACCTTGTCCGCACCGTGCTTGGTGCGGGTGAAGACGAGCGCGCGGTCGACCGTCTCGCTCTTGAGCAATTCGGCGAGCAGACCGGCCTTGTCGGCGCGGTCCACATGCACGATGCGCTGATCGACGCGGTCGGCGGTCTTGGCCTGCGGCGTCACGGCGACGCGAACGGGGTCGCGCAGCATCTCACCGGCGAGTTGCTCGATCTCACCGGGCATGGTGGCGGAGAAGAACAGCGTCTGGCGCTTGGCCGGGAGTTTCGCGACGATCTTCCGGATGTCGCGGATGAAGCCCATGTCGAGCATGCGGTCGGCTTCGTCGAGCACGAAGACTTCGATGCGGTCGAGACGAACGGCGTTGCTCTGCATGAGGTCGAGCAAACGGCCGGGCGTTGCGACGAGCACGTCGACGCCATTGATCAGCGAGCGCACCTGGCGGCCGATCGGCACGCCGCCGATGGCGAGCGCCGTCGTCAGGCGTACGTGACGTCCGTACGTCCGGAAACTCTCGAGGATCTGCCCCGAGAGCTCGCGCGTCGGACTCAGGATCAGCACGCGGCAGGCGCGCTGTTCGGCGCGCAGGCGATGGGTGAGCAGATGATTGATGATCGGGAGCGCGAAGGCCGCGGTCTTGCCGGTTCCGGTCTGGGCGATGCCTACGAGATCGTGTCGTTCAAGGATCGGGGGAATGGCCTGGGCCTGGATCGGGGTCGGGATTTCGTACTTTTCATCGGCGAGCGCGCGCGCAATCGGAGCGGCGAGCCCGAGTTCATTAAATGAGTTCAAGTCGAGTCTTTCTATGGTTCACGCGGCTCGTGCCCGCTGGCAAAGACGCCAACCGGCCCGAATCGCGGGGGTCTTCAGGACACCCCGCGTGGTCTGGGTTGCCGGTGAAATTAGCTGAGAAAACGGGCGGAAACGGAACGAATTCGGCTTCACACGCGGCCCGCGAGCGCATGGCGCTCTGGATGGCGGAGCTTAGACCATGTTCGCGCGGCCATTTCAAGGCGCAGCGGATGCGGCATCTCCGACCAATGATCTAGGTTGCCATTTAGCTTAATCAAGCATGAGCGTCGCAACTTGCCCGCTTTTCCATGCAGTTTGACGCAATTCCGCGTCGTCATCGCCATCCGTTTTCGCTAAGAAGCGCCCATGAATCTTGTGAACCGTACCGAGGACCTTGCGGCCGCATGTGCGCGGCTCTCCGGCCACCCCTATGTCACCGTCGACACGGAATTCCTGCGCGAGACCACCTTCTGGCCGAAACTCTGCGTCGTGCAGATGGCGGGACCGGACGAAGCCGTCGTGATCGACGCGCTCGCCGATGGGCTCGATCTCGCTCCCTTCTTCGCGCTGATGAACGACGAGAAGATCGTGAAGGTTTTTCACGCCGCGCGGCAGGACGTGGAAATCTGCTGGCACCGCGCAAAAACGATTCCGCATCCGATCTTCGACACGCAGGTGGCGGCCATGGTGCTCGGCCACGGCGATTCCGTTTCCTACGATCAACTCGTGCAGCGGCTGACGGGCGATCAGATCGACAAGTCGCTGCGCTTCACCGACTGGTCGCGCCGTCCGCTCAGCCAGGCGCAATTCGACTACGCGGTCTCGGACGTGACGCATCTGCGCGACGTGTATCTGAAGCTCAGCGCCGATCTCGAGCGCGGCAACCGCTCGGAGTGGGTGCAGGAGGAAATGACAGTCCTCACCTCGCCTCAGACGTACTCGGCGGAGCCGGAGCGCGCGTGGGAGCGCCTGAAGTCGCGGGTTCGTCGGCCGAAAGAACTGGCGGTGCTGATGGAAGTCGCCGCTTGGCGCGAACGCGAGGCGCAGTCGCGCGATGTGCCGCGCCAGCGTGTCATCAAGGACGACGCGGTCATGGAAGTCGCGCAACAGCAACCGAAGACGGCGGAAGAGCTTGGCCGCCTGCGCGCGCTGCCCAAGGGCTATGAGCGCTCGCGTGCGGGCGAGCAGATCATCGCGGCGGTGCTGGCGGGCCTCGGACGCGATCCGAAGACCTTGCCGAAGATCGTGCGCGACAAGCCGCTCTCAAACGGCGCGTCGGCGACGGTGGAGCTTCTCAAGGTGCTGCTACGCATGACTTCGGAGCGCCATGGCGTCGCGGCGAAGGTGATCGCGACCGTCGACGATCTCGAGCGAATTGCAGTCGACGAGAACGCCGACGTGGCCGCGCTGAAAGGCTGGCGGCGCGAGATGTTTGGCAACGAAGCGCTGAAGCTCAGGCGCGGCGGTGTGGCGCTCGCGATCGAAGGCGGGCGCGTCGTGGCGGTCGAACGCAACGCGGCGCATTAAGAGCGGATCGCGGGTTCCCGGCCGATCAGCTTTCCGAGCTGACGCACGCGGTTGAAGAGACGCTCGCCGTCGAGGGACGCCATCTTCCCTTCAAGGCGCAGGACGAGCTTCCCCTTCTCCACCTTGAGCGGCGATTTCGGCAGGACGCCGGGCATCGACGCCGACACGAGATAGGCGACGCGCATGGCCGCGCCGAGCACGCGCGCACGGTCGAGGATGCGTGTCGTCGCCAGTTCTCGAACATGCGGTGACGGCTCGTCGTCGCCGATTCCGGCGTGGCGATAGAAGACCGCGAGCGCAAGGAAGGCACGGCCCGGATGGTCGATGCCGACAAAGGCCGCGTGCGAGATGATGTTGAGCGACTGTTCGCCGCGATATTCAGGATGCGCGCGCCAGCCGATGTCGGCGAGCAGGCACGCGGCATGACGCAGGCGGCGCTCCTCGGCGGTCTCTTCGATGCCGGTCGTTGCCATGAAGGCGTCGGTCCAGGCGATCAGCTCCTGGCCGTGCCTTGGCGAGCGTGAGCGCAGGACGTTCAGGGCGCCGGCGGCGGAGAGCAGCGGATCGAGGGCGCGCGCGGGTTCGTCGAGCAATTCATAGAGCAATCCTTCGCGCACGCCGAGCGCGGAGATCACGACGCGCTTCGGCTTGCCGACGCGAAGCACCTCGTTCAGCACGAGCGCGCCATAGGGCAACAGTTCGCGGCGGGGCTTGGCGACGGATTCGATGTGGTCGAGCGTCTCGGGGTCGACACGCTGGACAAGCTCTGCGAATTCGGAAGCGTCCTTCGCCGACAGCGAATAGCCGTGCATGACATGCAGCGGATAACCGGTCTGACGCATATGCAGGCGCGCAAATGCGCGCCAGGTGCCGCCGACGGCATAGAAGGTGCGGCCCGCGAGCGCCTTCAGGATGGGCTCTTGCTCGAGCGCGGCACTGACCAGCTTGCCGGCCTTCTTCAGCGAGCCCGACGCGAGATCGGCGAGCACGAGACCGCCGAAGGGCAGCGTCTGGCCGATACCGATGTCGCTGCCGCGCACTTCCACAAGTTCGAGCGAGCCGCCGCCGAGGTCGCCGGCCACTCCGTCAGGCTCGTGAATGCTCGCGATCACGCCAAGGGCTGCGAGCCGCGCCTCGCGCTTTCCCGACAGCACATCGACCGGCGCGCGGCAGATCTTTTCGGCGTCGCGAATGAAGTTCGGGCCGTCCTTCGCCTCACGCACGGCGGCCGTCGCGATCACCTTCACATCTCCGACTTCGATCACGTCGCATAGTGCGCGAAAGCGCTTCAACGCACCGATGGCGCTCGCCACTGCGTCGGGGTTGAGCTTGCCCTTGGTGCTGACCTCGCGGCCGAGACCGCAGAGCACTTTCTCGTTGAAGATCGGGGTGGGGCTGCGCGCGATCCCCTCGTAGACGACGAGACGGACGGAGTTCGAGCCGATGTCGATGACGGCGACGGGCTTGCCGAGCGGCAGGCGGCCGGGCGCGGCGCTGACGTCAGGTTCGGTCCGATCTCCGGACGAGACTGCGCGGAGAAGAATCTTTGAGAGATTTGCCACGGCCCGAGAGGCTTGGATTTGTCATAAAGTAGCGATGGGCGTTGAACGATTCTTCGCCCTCGGCCGGGACTATGCGGGCGCTGCTGCCGTCGGGCAAGACCCGCCAACTCTGCTCGTTATCCTTGAGGTTCGCGACCATGATCTGATCGAGCACCTGCTGGTGCACGGTCGGATTCAGAATCGGGCACAGCGTTTCGACACGCCGGTCAAGATTGCGCGGCATCATGTCGGCGGACGAAATGTAAACTGCCGCCTTGGGATGCGGCAGGCCGTTGCCCGCGCCGAAGCAATAGATGCGGCCGTGTTCGAGGAAGCGGCCGACGATCGACTTCACGCGAATGCGCTCGGAGAGACCCGGAACGCCGGGACGCAGGCAGCAGATACCGCGCACGACAAGGTCGATTTCGACGCCCTCGCGGCTGGCTTCATAAAGTGCGTCGATGATCTGCGGATCGACGAGCGAATTCATCTTCATCCAGATCGCGCCGGGCCGGCCCGCCTTCACATGGGCGATCTCCTGCTCGACATGTTCGAGAATGCGCTTGCGCAGGCTCACGGGCGCCACCGCCATCACCTCAAGCTCGGCGGGTTCGGCGTAGCCCGTGATGAAATTGAAGATGCGCGCGACGTCCTGCGCGATCACCGGATCGGAGGTGAAGAACGACAGGTCGCTGTAGATGCGCGCGGTCACGGGGTGATAGTTGCCGGTGCCGACGTGAACGTAGTTGGTGAGCGACTTGCCCTCGCGCCGTACGACCAGCGAGAGCTTGGCGTGGGTCTTCAGTTCGATGAAGCCGAAGACGACCTGCACGCCCGCGCGCTCAAGCTCCCTCGCCCAGCGGATATTGGCTTCCTCGTCGAAGCGCGCCTTCAGCTCGACGAGCGCGGTCACCGACTTGCCGGCCTCGGCGGCTTCGGCCAACGCCTTCACGATCGGGCTGTCGGACGACGTGCGATAG
>JAICQA010000309.1 GCA_025929595.1 Xanthobacteraceae bacterium | reverse complement strand
AAGACGTATTTGATCGTGACGACGATCACGAGCGACCAGAAGATCAGCGACAGAACGCCAAGCACCATGTCCGGCGTGAAGTTTCCGGTATGACCGGAGGCGTCGTTGACGGATTCTCGTATTGCGTAGAGCGGGCTGGTGCCGATGTCGCCGTAGACGACTCCGATGCTGCCAATCATGAGCGTCCAGAAACCTGCGCGCGGGAGCGCGTCGCTGCGGTCGGCCGTGACGGCCGACGAGCCAGATCCAGTTATAGGCATGTTCGTGGTCCTTGTTGCACCGCACCATTGGCGGGGGCGGCGTACTAACACCCGCCCCATGAAAGCGGTTACGGCGGGCGGCGCTGGCCAGACATGCACCGGGCGCTTTGCCCGCGCACTGATATCCCTCTCAAGTTATTGATTTCACGTCATTAATACGTCAGGAAATTTGACCTATCGAAATGCTGCTATTCAACCGATCCGGCGGGGTGCGGGCGGAGGTCAGGCGCGCTGTCGCCGCATTGCGGCGCCAGTAGTAACGGCCAAACTGGAGACGGGGAAAAATGCGGCTTCTATTCGGAATTGTGCTGGGCGCCATTCTCACTATCGGCGGGGCTTACTACCGCGACTCGACCTATGCCTCGGCGTCGGCCGACGTTCCCGTCCGCCCCATCGTGAACTGGGACGTCGCCGGACAAATCACTGCCAATGCGACATCCGGTCTCCGCCAGGAGATCGATCGCCTCCTGTCCCGCTGAGGCCTGGAACTTCCGGACGGCCGCGCGCGTTGAGGGCGCGACCAGAGCAGGAGACGGGGTCATGCGCTTGTTTCTCGGAATGATACTCGGCGCGGTGCTGACCGTGACCGCAGCGTGGATTTACGATTCGGGCCGCGCGGACCAGGCCGGCTTGCAGCGAACGATGGTGAACTGGGATGTGGTGTCGGAAAATTGGCAGGCGGCGAAAGCCCGCGTGCAGCGCGAGTGGACGCAAATCTCGAACCGCATGACCTCCTGAGGGAGTTCCAGTCACGGCCAAATGAATGCGGCGGCACCTTTGTCGCCGCATTCGCGATTCATGGGTGACGCCATGGTGGATATCGGACGCTTTCTCATCGTCGCAGGATTGGTCGTCCTCGCCGCGGGCGTCTTGTGGCCGGTAATTGCGAGGGTCGATTTCGGACGCCTGCCGGGCGACATCGTGATCGAACGCCGGAGTATGACGCTCTATCTTCCGCTCGCCACCGGCCTGGTCGTCAGCATCGTGCTCAGCCTGCTGCTTTGGCTGCTTGCGCGCTAGTAGTTTTGCGTCGCCACCGCGATCTCGCGCCGATTCATGCGCGTGCCATCATCGCCTTCGAGCAGGAGCGCCACCCGGTCCTTGCGCTCGAGATGACGCGCGAACTGAATCGCGTCATCGAGCAGACGGAATTCCTTGAACAGTGCCCCACCCCGCTCACTTGGCTTCAGGTCTTCAGCCGTGGCTGGCCCAAGATAGAGACGATAGGACATCGCTGGCTCCTTTGAATCGAATTGAGGCGGCGCGCCATTTTGCGCGCCGTCTCTTTCATCTGGGATCGATTTCGACCGCCGCAAGAGTCTAGTTGGCGCCGGGTTTCCATTCACGGCGCGCATCATGGCTCGATTTCTTCAGATGCACATGAGCATCGACATGGTCGACCCAGTCCATGGGAATGTAGTGATGCATTCCGTCCGATTTTGGATCGCTCTTGGTGAGCTTGATGCTCTCTTCACCTTCGATCTTGTCGACCACACCGACATGCTGACCGTCGGAACCAAGGACCTCCATATGTTCGCGAATTTGTTGTGCCATAATTGCCTCCTTGCTTCGGGAGACAACCCGCGCACGCCGCGCGTGGTTCCGACCGGAACTCAGCAATTGTTCGGCGGCGGGGCGCCGGCGAAACGATCCGCGATCCACGCCATGGCGGGACCGGCGCCATATTCCGCCGATGCATCGTGATCGCCGCCGGGCACGGCGACGAACGCCACCGGCGTGCCCTTGCCGCACAGGACGCGCATGTATTGCGCTGTCACGCCCGGCCGCACGACACTATCAGCCGTTCCCTGCGCAAGAAACACCGGCACGCCGGCCGGCAGCGCCCCCGGCGTGTTCTCGTCCATGATCCGTTTCCAGGGCTGGATCTTGGTCACGTCGACGGCGAGAAACCCTTCACGCTCGAGCGGCTGTTCGGCGAAGATGAGACGCGTGACCTGCCGCGGCGTGTCGTTGCAAAATCCCGCTACCCGCTCGAATACCAGCATCGATCGCTCGAGGACCACGTTGTCGAGCGGAATTTTATAGAGGTTCGACCACGACCAGAGCGCAAAGGCGCCGAGCACCTTGCCGGTTGGCCCGCGAATGTCGGCGCGAAACAGCTCGCCGAGCTCGGTCGCGGGCGCCGCCGCGGCGACTCCCGCAAGGCGTAGCTCCGGCGCGTAACGGCGCGCCAGAATTCCGCTGAAGAGCGTCGCGTGCCCGCCTTGCGAATGACCCCAGACGGCGAAATGTTCGCTCGCGCCGGTGCCGTCGAGATTGCGCGCGGCGCGCACGGAGTCGAGCACGGCGCGCGCCTCGCTTTCGCCGATGAGATAGGGATGCACCCCGGCGGTGCCGAGGCCGGGATAGTCGGTCGCCGCGACGACGTAGCCGCGCGCCAGCATGTTTGCGAGGCCCGGAATCCAGGTCAGCGATTGCGGAAAGAGCGACGGCGCGCATTTGCGCGCGACGCCGGTCGTGCCGTGTGCCCAGGCGACGACGCGGCGACCGCCGGCGGGGGGCGGTCCTTGCGGGACGACGATGAGACCCGAGACCGCGATCGGCTCGCCCTTCGGGTTCGTCGAGCGGTAGAGAATTTTATAGGCGGCCGCGCCCGCCGGCGCACCCGGAAACGCCTCGGCACGAATGATCGTGCCGGCACGGCCGCGCAGTTCGGCGGCGGTCACATCGTAAAACGCATACTGGTTCGCGAACGCCGGCGAGGCGAACAAGGCGGCAGCGAATGCTGCCGCGGCGGCCTTGCAGCGCAGGGAATTGCGCCCGCGCGCATGGGCGGCCGGTGTGATCGATCGTTGCTGCATTTATGTCTCGCTGGCGGCTTATCTGTCGAGCGCGGGCTTCAGGTCGTTGCGGCGACGTTGGAAAGCATGGACGACTCTAGCCATTCTCGCGGCGAAATTTCGCCCGAGGGTTCGGCAGGCGGTCCCGCTTTCGGGACATTGCACTGTAACCCCGCCCGAAAGGACGGGAAAACCGCACTTAAGCTTTTATAGTCACTCATGAATTACGCTTCGTCCGGCTGTGACGGCCGTCACACCGCGCGCGGCGCCCGTCGGTTTGAATGGACTGGGCTGTTGCGACCGGAGTCGGCCAAGGGGGACCTTTTCGGAATGCGCCTGCAATTCATCGGCTGCGGCGACGCCTTCGGCTCGGGCGGGCGCGCAAACACCTGTTTT
>JAICQA010000257.1 GCA_025929595.1 Xanthobacteraceae bacterium | reverse complement strand
TGATCAGCCCGAGCACGACCGTCTTGTTCTTCGGCACGAACCGCAGCGGCTCGAAGCCGCCCGCCCGCACCGTGTCGAACTCCATGAAATAGGCCTGCACGTTGATCTGGTTGAACAGGAGCTCCGCCACCGGCTCGTAGCCGCCCGACGCCACGAAGGTCGATCGGAAATTGCCGCGGCACAGATGCATGCCGACGGTCATGTTCGAGGGCGCTTGCGCGATCGAGGCGTTGATGAGCTTGGCATAGGTGTCCGGCAGCGTCTCCGGGTCTTCGCCGCGCTGCTTCAGCCCCTCGCGCTGCTCAGGATCGCACAGATACGCGAGATAGACCTCGTCGAGCTGGAGATAATCGCAGCCGGCGTCGGCGAATTCCTTCACCGCCTTGGCATAGGCCGCGCCGAGATCGCGGTAGAAGTCGTCCATCTTCGGATAGATCGACTCCGGCACCGCCTTGCGGCCAAAGCGGAAATGCAACGCGGTGGGCGAGGGGATCGTCATCTTCGCGTGGCGCTTCGTGTGCCCCTTCACGAAGCGGAAATGCTCGACCATCGGGTGGTTCTCGAAGTCGAGCTTGCTCTTCACGCGCAGCATGATCGGCTTGAGCGCGGCACCTTTGAACTGCACGCCCTGTTCGACATAATAGGTTTCGACGCCGACCAGCGCCTGCAGGAAATCGTAGTGCCAGAAGGCGCGGCGGAATTCGCCGTCGGTGATGCTTTGCATCCCCGCCGCTTCCTGTTGGCGGATCACCTCAAGAATAGCCTTGTCCTCGACCGCCTTGAGCGCCGCATCGTCGATCTCACCGCGCTCGTGCTTCGCGCGCGCTTCCTTCAGCGCGGCCGGCCGCAGAAAGCTGCCGACATGCTCGGCGCGATAGGGCGGGTTGAGTTTGTGCATTGTTGAGTTTCCCTTTTGTCATTCCGGGGCGCGGCCCCGGACTTGGTCCGGGGCCGCGAGCCCCGAAACCAAGGTGAGTCAGCAGCGGGGTTGAAGCCGCTTGGATTCCGGGTCCGCGCCTTCGGCGCGTCCCGGAATGACGAACTACCTCGCCACGATCGGCTGCGCTTCGAGCACCGGCGGCCGCACCGCGCAGCCCTCGAACACCGTGCCTTCCTCGAACCACGACTTCGGCGCGGGCTGGCCCCAGAGCGTCTGGCGCTGCGGGTCGCGCAGATGCCAGCGGAGCGGCTCGTGGTCGTGATCGCAGGTGAGATAGTCGCTCGCGAACAGCTCGACGCGATGGCCGTCCGGGTCGCGGATATAGAGGAAGAAGGCGTTGGAGATGCCGTGGCGGCCCGGCCCGCGCTCCATGTTCTTGAGATAGCCGGTGGTCGACATCACGTCGCAAAGATTGATGATATCCACGGCCGTCGGGGCCCAGACACCGATATGGTGCAGCCGCGGGCCGAGCCCGTTCGTGAACGCCATGTCGTGCACGTTGCCCTTGCGGTGCATCCACACCGCCCAGAACTGTGCCGGACCGGAGTCTGCGGCGTCCGAGTATTCCGTGAGGCGGAAGCCGAGCTCATTATAGAACTCGTAGCTCGACTGCACGTCGTCGGTGAAGCAGTTGATGTGGTCGATGCGCGAGATGCGCGCGCCCTTGTGCAGACCGTATTTCTGTAAGGCACACTCGGCCTGCGTCATCTTCGCGTAGAACTCGAGCGGCATGCCGCGCACGTCGCGCGCGAACAGCGTTCGTTTCGCATAAGGCGCCTCGCGGAATTCCGCCGGCAAGCCCCGCTTGTCGAACCAGGCCTTCGCGAGGTCGAGATCCTTGTCGCTCGCGACCTTCAGTCCGAGCGCGTAGCAGAGCGGGTCGCCGGTCTGCCGCAGCTCGATCGAGTGATGGTTGCGCTCTTCGGTGCCGCGCAGATAGAGGCGGTCCTTCGTTTCCTCGGTGACAATCAGCCCGAGGCAATCGACGTAGAAGGCGCGCGAGGCGGCGAGGTCGGCGACGCCGAGCGCCACATGGCTCGAGCGCAGGACGTTGAAGGGCGGGTCGTAGACGGGCGGCTTGACGGGCATTTCCTCACGCTCCGATTTTCGGAATCTTGTGGTCGGCGGTGGAGATCGCGACGTTCTTCGTCTCCATGTAAAAGTCAAAGCTGTAGTCGCCGCCGTCGCGGCCGATGCCCGACGACTTCATGCCGCCGAACGGCGTCGGCAGGTGGCGCACATTCTCCGAGTTCACCCAGATCATGCCGGCCTCGAGCGCCTGCGCCATGCGGTGCGCGCGCGCGACGTCGCGCGTCCAGATATAGCCGGCGAGCCCGTAGCGCACGTCGTTCGCGATCGCGAGGGCCTCCGCCTCGTCCTTGAACGGGATCGCCGTCAGCACGGGCCCGAAGATTTCTTCCTGCGCGATCTTCATGCTCGTGTCGGCGTGCGTATAGAGCGTGGGCTCGACGTAATTGCCCTTGCCGCCATTCGCACGGCCGCCGCCGACGGCGATTTTCGCGCCGTCTTTTTTCGCCACCTCGACATAGCTCATGACTTTTTCAAGATGCTTTGGATGGATCAGCGGCCCGATCTCGGTGCCGGCGTCGAGCGGATGGCCGACCTTGATCTTTTTCACGCGCTCGGCGGCGCGCCTGATGAAGTCCTCATAGATCGAGGCCTGCACCAGCGCGCGGCTCGACGACGTGCAGCGTTCGCCGTTCAGCGAATAGATCATAAAGAGGACCGCATCGAGCGCGCGATCGAGGTCGGCGTCGTCGAACACGATCACCGGGTTCTTGCCGCCGAGCTCGAAATGCACGCGCTTCAGCGTGGCCGCACCCTGCGCCATGATCGCGCTCCCCGTAGCCGACTCGCCGACGAAGCCGATGGCCTTGATGTCGGGATGCTCCGTGAGCGCGCGGCCGGCGTCCTCGCCGAAGCCGTGCACGGTGTTGAAGACGCCCGCCGGCAAGCCGGCGTCGAGCGCGATTTCGGAGAGCAGCGACGCGGTGAGGGGGCTCCATTCCGCGGGCTTGTGCACGACCGTGCAGCCCGCCGCGAGCGCGGGCGCGATCTTCCAGGTGGACAACATGAACGGCGTGTTCCAGGGCGTGATGACGCCCACGGGGCCGATCGGCTGGCGCAGCGTGTAGTTGGTCTGGTCCGGCCCGAAGGTCGACACGCCGTCCTGCGCCGACGGCGCACGATCGGCGAAAAAGCGGAAGTTTTCCGCGCCGCGCAGCGCCGCCTTGCTCATGTATCGGATCGGCTGGCCCGTATCCATGCACTCGACGAGCGCGATCTCGTCGGCGCGGGCGACGATCGCGTCGGCGATCTTGTGCAGGAGCTTCCTGCGCTCCGCGCCGCCCATCTTTTTCCATTCGGGAAAGGCGCGCTTCGCGGCCTTGGCCGCGCGGTCGATGTCGTCCTTCGTGCCGCGCGCGACCTGCGCGAGCATGGAGTTGTCGACCGGCGAAGCCGTCTCGAAGGTCTGGCCCGAGCCCTTGTCCTTCTTGCCGTCGATCAGGTGCTCGACCGTGCCCTGCCGGAAGCGCGCGAGATGTTTTTCGGCGTTCGCAATCGTCTGGTCGAAGGGTGCATTCATGCCGCGGCTCCTTTGTTGGCCTTGAGCCGGTCGTGAATGTTGTTGCGACGGAACGTGTATTCGCCGTTCAGCTCCTCGATCTCGACCGAGACCGTAAGCCCGCGCGAGGCGAAGACGGGCTCGAGCCGTTTGGAGAGCGTCGCGAGCAGTGCCTCGCCGAGCGCCTTGCGCTTTTCGGCCGGCCGCCCCGGCGCGATCCGCGCCATCACAAAAATGAATCCGTTCTGCGGGTCGCCGTCGGCGACGCGGAAGATCTCGCGTCGCTTGGCGCGCGAGCGGATGCCGCCGACTTCAAACAGGCCGCTGGCGATCGCCGTCTCGTGCAGGTCCTTCACGAGCGCCGAAATGTCCACGACGTTGTCGAGATTGGCGGAGAACTCGGTGATGACATGCGGCATCGGCCTCTCCCGTCGCGCGTTTCTGGTGAGCGGCCCGCGTTGACGCGGGCAGGGGAGAAACTTAACATGTTAAATATCACGCGCAAGCCAAGAACCCGATCCAAGACCGGAGGACGCCATGCCGCTCCCGCTCGACCGCCTCAAGGGCTCGATTCCGCCGCTGATTACGCCGTTCAAAAACGGCGAGGTCGATTACGACACCTACGCCCGGCTGGTGGAATTCCAGATCAGGGAAGGCTCGCACGGCATTCTCGTGAACGGCACGACGTCGGAGCCTGCGTCCCTCACAACCGACGAGCGCAACAGGCTCGTCGATGTCGCGATCAGGACCGCGAAGGGCCGCGTGCCGATTTGCGCAGCGACCGGCTCGCAGTCGCTCTGGGAAACGAAAATTCTCACCAAGCACTCGGCGGACGCCGGCGCCGACGCAC
>JAICQA010000343.1 GCA_025929595.1 Xanthobacteraceae bacterium | reverse complement strand
TTCCGCGGTGGAGTGGACTTTCAGTTTGCGCATGGAGACCGCGCGGTGGGTCTCCACGGTCTTCACGCTGATCCCGGCAAGCTTTGCGATCTTCTTGTTGCTGTGGCCCTCGGCCACGAGTTGCACGATCTCGCGCTCGCGGGGGGTGAGGGAAGCCTGCGTGATTTTCGGCTCGCGCTGCCCGGCGATCGAGTCGAACAGGAGTTCCGAGACTTGGCTGGAGAGAAACGAACGATGACGCGCCAGCGCGTCGACCGCCGAAACGATCTGCTGATCGGCCTCCGATTTCAGGAGGCAGCCGCGTGCGCCGGCACCCAGCGCCTCGCGGATGATTTCCTCGCTGTCATGCATCGTGAAGATGAGGATTTCGGACTTCGGCGCGACCTTGCGGATTTGCCTTGTGGCGTCGACCCCGTTCAGCGCGGGCAGTGAAATATCGAGCACAACGACGTCGGGGCGGTGCTGCTCGGCCATATCGACGGCTTCGCGCCCGTCGCATGCCTCGCCGCAAATGACAAAGCCGCGCCTGGCCTCGAGCAACGCACGGACGCCGCGCCGGACTACCTCATGGTCGTCCGCTAGCAGAATGCTCGCCATCGGCTACTCCGGCCCGGATTTCGCGGCCGCAGTCTGTCCGCCCCCTGGTAAGTTTCCGACAATGAATTCCAAAAATATCGAATCGAAACTGGCGAAACCGGCGGCATCTTACCCGCCTGCGGTGTGGCCGAGATAGGCAGTGATGACTTCGGGATTGCTGAGCACGTCCTGCGGCGCGCCGCTCGCAAGCGTGCGCCCGTAATTCAGCACGTGCAGCCGGTCGGCGAGGTCGGCCACCATCTGCATGTCATGCTCGATCCAGATCATGGCGATGCCGAGATCGTGCTTGATGCGCAGGATGAAGCGCGCGAGATCCTCGCGCTCGTCGCGGTTGAGCCCCGCCGACGGCTCGTCGAGCAGCAAGAGCGCCGGCTCGAGCGCCAGCGCGCGCGCGAAGCCGACAATCTTCTGGATGCCGAAGGGCAGCGCTCCGACCTGTGCGTGGCGGTAACGTTCGAGCTCCACGAAATCGAGGATACGCTCGACCGCTTCCCGGTGGCGTACTTCCTCCCGCCGCACCGTCGGCAGGAACAGCATCTCGGCGAGCGGATTGGTCTTCACGCGCGCATGCCGTCCCGCCATCAGGTTCTCCAGCACGCTCATATGCGCGAACAATTCGCCGTGCTGGAAGGTGCGCGCCACGCCCATGCGCGCGATGTCGTGCGGGGCGCGGCGCGAGATGTCTTCGCCGCGAAACAGTATGCGGCCGTCGCCGCGATAGAGCCCGCTGATGCAGTTGAATACGCTGGTCTTGCCGGCGCCGTTCGGTCCGATGAGCGCAAACAGTTCGCCCGGCTCGACCGCGAAGGACACGCCGTCGAGCACGGTCAGGCCGCCGAAGCGCAACTTCAGATTCTCGATCGCAAGCTCAGCCATACCATCTCCGGCTGCGGCGGTACTGCTTGATCGTGCGATAGCTGCGGCGCCCGCCGGCGCCGACCTGCCCGAGATAGAACTCCTGGATGTCCTGGTGATTGCGCAGCCGCGCGCCGTCGCCGTCGAGCACGACACGGCCGTTCTCCAGCACGTAGCCGTAGTCGGCGACCTGAAGCGCCACCGCGGCATTCTGCTCGACGAGGATGATCGAGATGCCGAGATCGCGGCGGATTTCGACGATCCGCCGCATCAGGTCCTCGACCGCGACCGGTGCGAGCCCGAGCGACAACTCGTCGATCAGCAGGAGTTCCGGTCCGCACACGAGCGCCCCGCCGATCGCGAGCATCTGCCGCTCGCCGCCGGAGAGCAGCCCCGCTTCCCGGCCCTGCAGATCGGCAAGACGCGGAAAATACTGAAACACCAGCGTTTCGAGCCGCTTGCGTTCGACGGTGGAAATGCGGCGCGACACCGCGGCGGCGAGATTGTCCGCCACCGTCAGATTCGGAAACACCTTGTCGCGCTCCGGCACCAGCACGATGCCGAGGCTCGTCACCTGATGCGGTGCGCGGTTCTCGATTCGCCGCCCCTTGAAGCTGACGCTCCCTTCCGTCACGCGCGCGTCGTCGAGTCCGAGGAAGCCTGAGATTGCCCGCAACGTCGTCGTCTTGCCGGCGCCGTTCGTGCCAAGCACCGCGACGATCTGCCCGGTATGGACGCTCATCGAAATGCCCTGAATCGCCGTGATCGCCCGGTGATAGACGACCTCGAGCTTCTCGACGACGAGCAGCGGCGCGCTCATTTCGAGCCTGCGAGCGGCCGGTTCTTGAACGGCCATTGCTGGAAGTAGTTTTGCGCGCGGTGCCAGATGCCGACGAGGCCGAGCGGCTCGAATACGAGGAACAGGATCATCACCACGCCGAAGGCGGCATAGTTCACGGCGAAGATGACGCCGGCATATTGCTGCGCGCCTGGTAGCGCGCCCATGATCGCCTCGATGACATAAGGCAGCAGCGTCACGAAGATAGCGCCGAGGATTGCGCCAAGCAGCGATCCCATGCCGCCGATGATGATCATCGCGACATACTGGATCGTGAGAAACAGCGAAAAGGCCTCGACCGAAACGAAGCCGCGATAATAGCCGAACAGCGCGCCGGCCACCGCCGTCATCGCCGAGCTGATCACGAAGGCGAGCAGCTTGTGATTGGCGACGCCGATTCCGAGCGCCGCCGCGACCGTTTCATTCGAATGCAACGCGCGCCAAGCGCGGCCGGTGCGGCTGCGCAGGAGATTGACGCAGATGAGCAGACTGCCCGCCGCGAATGCGAGCAGAATGAAGTACCAGATGCGAGCCGAGACGACCGAGTAGCCAAAGAGCGACGGCGGGTCGATCAGAATGCCCGTATAGTCGCCGCGCTCGGTTTGGTACTCGCCGCCCGCATAAACGACGACGAAATGGAGCGCGAGCGTGCTGATCGCAAGATAAAGCCCGCGGAGCCGCAATGAGGGCAGGCCGAACACGACGCCGAGCAGCGCGCCAACGACGGCCGCCGCCGGCAGCGTGACCCAGAACGGCGCATTCCATTCCTTGAACAGGATGCCGACGGTGAAAGCGCCGGCCGCCAAGAG
>JAICQA010000378.1 GCA_025929595.1 Xanthobacteraceae bacterium | reverse complement strand
CTTCTGCCGGCCTGACCCGCCCTTCGACCGGTGACCACAAGATCTTGTGTCAGGTTGCGAAATTATTTCCGATGGGCCGGTGTGTCAAGAATTTCCTTATGGAAAAAACTCGCGAATAAAAGAGGTTAATTTTCAATATCTTGCAAATGCCACTTGAGGCTGTTTCCGGGCCTCGCCCCGGCCGGGACCGGTCGAGCCCGATTTTCCGCGCAACACAACATCTGGTATGCATAGAAACAGCACAAAATACGCACAGTTTGTTCACACGCGCGTCCGCACGCGGGAAAATCAAGGCTCGCGTGCGCCGGAACTTGTAAGACTCGCGCCCGGTCAGAATTCGCGCCCCATCGAGGTTTGTATCGCATGAAAAAGATCTTCGCCGCCACGCTGGCCGGCGCCACGCTCGCGCTTTCCGCCCCGCTTTTCGCGCAAACGGCGCTCCCCTCCTTTGCGCCGGTGATCAAGCGCGCATCCCCGGCGGTGGTCAACATCGCGGTGCGCGGCACGGTCGCGGCCCCGCGCAACCCGTTCTTCGACGACCCGGGCACGCGGCGCTTCTTCGGCCTTCCGCCGGAAGCGCCGCCGCGCGAGCGCGAATTCAGGAGCGCGGGCTCCGGGGTCATCGTGGACGCCGAGAACGGGTACATCGTGACCAACGCCCACGTCGTCAAGAACGCCACGGAGATCACGATCACGCTGGTCGACGACGTCGAGCTCAAGGCCGAGGTCGTCGGCGCGGACGAGGGTTCGGACGTCGCCGTGCTGCGCGTCGCGGATGCGAAGCTCCCCGCCGAGATCCGCCTCGCGGATTCCTCGAAGCTCCAGGTCGGCGATTTCGTGATCGCCATCGGCAATCCCTTCGGACTGCAGCACACGGTGACCTCCGGCATCGTCAGCGCGCTCGGCCGCACGGGCATGAGCCGCGACGGTTACGAGGACTTCATCCAGACCGATGCCGCGATCAACCCGGGCAATTCCGGCGGCGCGCTGGTCGGCCTCGACGGCGACCTGGTCGGCATCAACTCGGTGATCCTGTCGCAGTCCGGCGGCAACATCGGCATCGGCTTCGCGATTCCGTCCAACATGGTCCGCTCGATCATGGAGCAACTGATCGAGTCCGGGCGCGTGAACCGCGGCCAGCTCGGCGTGACGACGCTGTCGCTGACGCCCGAGTTCCGCAAGAGCCTCGGGCTCACCGAGAACGCCCAGGGCGCCCTCGTTTCGCAGGTGACTGAGGGCTCGGCAGCGGCCGCGGCCGGCATCGAGGCGGGCGACGTCATCACTTCCGTGCGCGGCCAGCCGATCCGCAGCAACACCGAGTTGCGCAACACCATCGGCATGCTGAGGGTCGGCGAAACCGTCGAGCTCGGGCTGCTGCGCGAGGGCAAGCCGCTGAGCGTGACGGCCGTGCTCAAGGAGCCGGCGCAGGTCTCGGATGCCGAGTCGATCCATCCCGCGCTCGCGGGCGCCGAGCTCGTCGAGGTCTCCGAGGACTCGGCCGGCGGCATCCGCATCCGCTCGGTCGCACCCGGCAGCCCCGCCGCGCAGGCGGGCCTCCGGGCGGACGACCGCATCATCGCGGTGAACCGCCAGCGCGTTGCGACGATCGCCCAGCTGCGGGAGGCGGCCAAGGGACAGTCGTCGATGCTGGTGCAGCTGCGGCGCGGCAGCCAGGTACTCCTGCTCCCGCTGCGGTGAAACCAACACCCAGGCTCGGCCACGCGCACGCCCGCTACTCGCGCGTACCACGCCGCCGGGACCGCGCTCGCTCGCGCGGCCGGAACTTTACGCGCTTGCTCGCGGGTCCCGGCGGCTTGTCCGCGCGGGCAAGCGGCGGGCGGGGGCCCGAGCGAGCGCGTTCATTCCGGCCGCGCGAGCGAGGGTCCCCGACCGGCGCGCAAACCGCGCGGGTGCGCCGACGGGTCCTATAATCGGGCGCATGGCGGTCCGGTCGGTGTGCGTCCTGGGGGGCTCGGGCTTCGTGGGCACGCACGTGTGCGCCGCCCTCGCACGGGACGGCTGGCGGGTCAGCGTGCCGACGCGCAATCCCGTGCGGGCCCAGCACCTCGCGCCGATTCCCTCGCTCAAGCTCGTCGCCGCCGACATACACAACCCGCAGATGCTGGGCTCTTTGGTCGCCGGGCAGACCGCGGTCGTGAACCTCGTCGGGATCCTGAACGAGCGCGGGCGCGGAGGCAGCGGCTTCACGCGCGTGCACGTGGACCTCGTGCGCAAGCTCGTCGAGGCCAGCCGCCGCGGGCGCGTGGAGCGCCTGGTGCACATCAGCGCCCTCAACGCCGACGCGGACCACGGCCCGAGCCATTACCTGCGCAGCAAGGGCCGCGGCGAGCGCATCGTGCGGGGCGAATGCGGCGACGTCGCCTGGACGATCCTGCAGCCGTCGGTGATCTTCGGCCCGCGCGACGACTTCGTGAACCGCTTTGCCCGCCTCCTGCGCGCCATTCCGTTCGCGCTGCCGCTGGCGCGGCCCGGAGCGCGGTTCGCGCCGGTCTGGGTCGGCGACGTGGCCGCCGCCATCCTGCGCGCGCTCACGGACGACCGTGTCGCCGGCGAGAGCTACGAGCTTTG
>JAICQA010000298.1 GCA_025929595.1 Xanthobacteraceae bacterium | reverse complement strand
TCCATGATCGTATTCCACGCGCCGCAGGACTCGCATTTCCCCTGCCAGCGCGGAGCAACCGCGCCACAAGCCTGGCAAACAAAGGAAGCGCGTGTCTTGGCCATGGTCGATTTCGTGTGAGTCGTTCGAGCCTAGCATGGGCCGCCGTCCGCCAGCACCGGGCCGACGCGGTCAGGCGGTCGCGAACCTCAGTCGCCCGGGCCGCAGCAGCAGCCAGACCGCGATCGCCACGTTCAGGAAATTCCACAGCAGGCCATGTGCGAAGGCCGCCTGATAGGAGCCCGTGAGGTCGAAGATCAGCCCCGACACCCACCCGCCGAACGCCATGCCGACCAGCGTTGCCATCAGCACGATGCCGACGCGCGTGCCCGCCTCCTGCGGCGAGAAATATTCGCGCACGATGATTGCGTACATCGGCACGATGCCGCCCTGGAACAGCCCGAAGAGGGCCGAGATCACGAAGAGTGAAGTCAGTCCGTCGAACCAGAGATAGAGAAAGAGCGCGACCCCTTGCAGCATCGAGCCGATTAACAGCGTCGCCACGCCGCCGATCTTGTCGGCGATGAAGCCCGATGCGATCCGGCTCACGATCCCGAGGCCGAGCATGACCGACAGCATTTCGGCGCCGCGCGCGACGCCGTAGCCGAGGTCGTTGCAGTAGGCGACGATGTGAACCTGCGGCATCGACATGGCGACGCAACAGGCCACGCCCGCAATGCAGAGCAGGATCTGCAATGTGTTCGGTGAAATGCCGAGCAGCGCTCCTTTGGAGCCGGCAGTGAATGCGCCCGCTGCCGCTTCCTGCGCGGGCGGCCGGCGGCGCAACACCAGCATCAACGGCAACATGGCGCAGATGCAGAAGATGCCGATGCCGATATGGGTTGGACGCCAGCCGGCGCTCGACACGAAATGCTGCAGCAGCGGCGGCCACACCGCGCCCGCGAGGTAATTACCCGACGAGCTGATCGCGATGGCGATGCCACGCCGCCGTGTGAACCAGTACGACACGTCGGCCATCAACGGACCGAAGGTCGCCGACGCGCCGAAGCCGATCAGGGCGTGCGCGAGCGCGAACGCCCAGAGGTTGGGGGAGAGCCCCGCCGACACGTAACCGGCGGCGAGACAGCAGGCGCCAAGAAACACCGGCGCCACGATCCCAAGCCGGTCGGCAAGGCGGCCCATGGCGATGCCGCCGACGCCGAAGCCGATCATGGCGAGCGTGTAGGGGAGCGACGCCTCGGCGCGCGCGACGGCGAAATCCGCCTGCACGGTCGGCAGGACAACGACGACCGACCACATGCCGACGCTGCCCACGGTTCCGAGCAGGAGCGAGATACCGAGCCGGAACCACGCGTAAGCAGATTCCGGCGTTTCGGGCCGAACGGATTCAGGTTGGGCGAGTTGGGTCACGGCGGCGGACAATCGTGCCGCGGTGCCGCCCGGTCAAGCGCGGGAAGCGAGTTTCGCGCGGCGAACCGCGACTTTCTGGCAGCCCAAGGCTACACTTATGCAGATTCGGAGGAGCGGCCATGACCGCCCTGGATTGGCGTCCGTTGTCCGGCGTCGACTTGACCCGCCTGCAAGAAGCGCGGTTGCAAGTGCATTATGCCGCGCAGTGGCTCGCCCGCGCCGCGCAGGCATTCATCGCTCCGAAGCCCGACGACAGCCACATGAATTTCAGTTGGGAAGACGCTTATGGCGGATTCGCGACGCACAAGCTTCAGGGTGCGCGTATCGGGGTGAAGCTGCTGCCGCTTTCGCTGGCGACGCTCGAAGGCAAGAACAGCGAGCCGGGTCGGGTCCTCGTCCTCGACGGCCAGAAAGACGCCGATGTGCGCAATTGGTTCGGCGAGACGGCGCATTCGCTCGGTCTCGACGCTCGCTCGCTCGACAAGCCCCTGCCTTACAAGATTCCGCCGCACCGGATCGCGAGCGGCTCGCCCTATAACACTTCGGGTCTCGACGACTCCTTGCGCGAACTTTCGGCATGGTTCTCGAACGCCGACAAGTCGATCGCGCGGATCGCCGACGCGATGCGACAGAACAAGTTCGACGTATCGATGACGCGCTGCTGGCCGCATCATTTCGATATCGCCGCGCTGATCGTCGTACAAGCTGGCAAGGGAACGCTGGAATCGGGCCGCACGATCGGTGTGGGCTTCTCGCCGGGCGACATCAGCTACAACGAGCCATACGTTTATGTGCAGCCTTCGCCGGCGCCGCCGCCGGGAAAACTGCCTCCGATGCCCGAGCCGGGCCGTTGGCACGTCAAGGGCTTCACTGCGGCGGTCCTGCCCGCGCAACGGATCATGGCAGCGCAGGCGCGTCAGACTTTCGTTGAAAAATTTCTGGTCGAAGCGGTCGGTGTATCGCTGAAGGCGCTGGCCTGAGCTAGCCGACGCGCACCACGATTTTCCCGAAGTGCCTGGCCGACTCCATGTAGCGGAACGCTTCGGCGGCCTCCTCGAACGCATAGACCCTGTCGATCACCGGCCTGAGCTTCGACTGGGCGATGGCGCGGTTCATTGCCGCGAACATCTCGACCGAGCCGACCGACATTCCCTGCACGCTGGCACGGCGGCCGAGTATGAGAGTCGGGTTGATTTCGCCGGCACCCGTCAGCACGCCGATCACAGACACGCGGCCGCCAATCCGCACGGCGCGCAGCGATTGCTCGAGCGTGCGCGAACCGCCCACTTCGACCACATGATCGACGCCGTAGTCGCCGGTGAGTTCGAGCGCAGTCTTCTCCCAGGCGGCATCGCGCCTGTAGTTGATCGTCTCGTCCGCGCCGAGCGCCTTCGCCCGCGCGAGCTTCTCGTCGCTGGAAGAGGTGATGATCGTCCGCGCGCCCATCAGCTTTGCGAATTGCAGTGCGAAGATCGATACGCCGCCGGTGCCCTGCATCAGGACCGTGTCGCCGGCGGTTGTTTGGCCGAACACGGAGAGCGCCTGCCACGCCGTCAGGCCGGCGCAGGGGAGGGTGGCGCCTTCCTCGAAACTCAAGTGATCGGGCAGTTTGAGCAGCGCGTCTTCGTCGAGCACCACATATTCAGCGAGCATTCCGTCGGCGCTGCCACCGAGCGCCATCTCGACCTTCTCCGCACGGATCGGCCCGCCCATCCAGCGCGGAAAGAAGCTCGCCGCGACCCGATCACCCGTCTTCAGCCGTGTCACACCCGTGCCGATCTCGACTACTTCGCCTGCGCCGTCGGAGAGGGGAATGACGTTGTTGCGCACCGGCGCCCGGTAGGTGCCGAGCACGATCGCGAGATCGCGGAAATTGAGCGAGCAGGCCCTGACCCGGACGAGAGCCTGCCGCGCTCCCGGCTTGGGCGCCTCGCGTTCGACCAGCTTCAGATCGTCAATCGCGGTCCGTTTCGGCAGTTCATACGCGCGCATGGAATTCCGTCCGTTTTAGTGCGCGCGCGGCGATTTCAGATAGCGGTCGCGATCGCCCGAATTGATCCGCACCTCGAACGTGTCGCCCTCGCGCCAGATTTGCAATGGCACTTCGACGCCCGCCTGACCGAGCGACCAGATCGTACGGAAGCAGGGCGC
>JAICQA010000254.1 GCA_025929595.1 Xanthobacteraceae bacterium | reverse complement strand
CTCCAGAAGCGCCACAGACGGCCAATTCACGCTTGCAGGCGCCCTCACCCTTTCCGTCATTCCTGGGCGGAGCGCGCGGCGCAAGCCCAAGCCCTTTGGCGCGTGCGCCTGGGGCATCTGCAACCGCGGAACCAACTCCCCACCCCTGGCATTAGCGAGCGTCCAGGGGAGCACAGGAGAAAACCATGAAGTTCCGCATTGCTCTCGCCGCCGCGATGCTGGTCGCAGCCGCCACCCCGACCCTCGCCCAGACGTTCTATGTCGTGCAGGACACGAAGACGAAGAAATGCACGGTCGTCGAGCAGAAGCCGACCGTCAGCACGACGGTCGTCGTCGGCGACGGAAAAGTCTTCAAGTCGCGCACCGAAGCCGAAGGCGCCGTGAAGACCATCACGGTCTGCAAATAAGCCGCCCGGGTTTCCCCGGCCAGATGCGGTGGCCCGCTGGCACAGAGCCGGCGGGCTTTCGCTATTACATTTTTCTTCTCTCCGCGGCGGGGAGAGAAGCAAAATCAGCGCGAACGACTCCACCCCGTCATTCCGGGGCGCCGCGAAGCGGCGAGCCCGGAATCCAGAGTGACTCGCCTCGCCGAACTCGTTTCAATGCCGCTTGGATTCCGGGCCCGGCCCTTCGGCCCGTCCCGGAATGACGAAGCCAAAAGAACGAGGGGCCGCCGTTGCCGGCGGCCCCTGTTGTTGAACGCCGCAGCCTCAGACCGGGCAGCGGTCATAGCTCCAGTAGTAACCCCATCCCTGCGGGCCATAGAACCAGTCGTAGCAGGGATGCGACGAGACCGCCGCATAACCGAACGGCACGCCGATCAGAAATGCGCCGAAAAAGCGGTGGCGGTGATCCCGACTCCAGCCGCGATGCGTGATGTGCGGACGGTTGCCGGCCCAACGCGAAAAGTCGCCCTTGCGGTCGCCTCTGCGCGAGAAGTCGCGCCGGTCGGAGTCGCCCACCCTGGCGCGCGGGCGGGAGTCGCCCTCACGGGTGAAGCGCTGTTCGCCCGTCACCTGGCCACGGCCGCTCACGCTCGGGCCGTCGCCGCGGCGGATGTTGACGCCGGCATCGGCGCCCGCACGGCCGCCGAAGCTGCCGCGGACATTGCCGCTGGGGCCATCGCCGCCGCGGCTGACGCTACCGCCGACGCTACCGCCGACACTGCCGCCGGCGCGGCCGCTAAGGCCGCCACCGCCGCCCGGCCCGCCGCGCATTTCCTTGCCTTGCGCCTGAATGACGTTCGCATCGAACGCCGCACCGCCGCCGGCCGGCAGCGGCAAAGCGCCCGCCGGAACGGACGCCGTAGCAACGGCGAGCGCAGCACTGCTCACCATCGCGAACATTCGTTGTCTCATGGTTCGCTCCTGTTACTGGCGGCTGGCGTATGCATGGCTCGCGCACCGGCCGCGTTACGTTGATCCTGCGAGCAGGTTCCGGGAGCGTTCACGCGAGGTTCATCTTCGCGGGCAGAACCGACGCGTCCCACCAGAACCCCGTCGCAGAACTAACGCACGGTGACGCGCGAAGTTGCCCGCGAATGGCGCGGTGGAACGCGGAGCGCGCACCTGCCGTGTCGGCGATCGCGATTGCGAATCGGAAAATGCCGCCTTCCGCACTCGGCGTACGAAGCACCAGAAGAGCGAGAGGCCCCGTTTCCCTCTTTCGTCAACGCCGCGTCTAGTCGACCGGCGTGCTCTGTGCAGCCAAGAGCAACTGGGCGAGCGGGTCGGATGGCAGCGAGACGGTGATGTTCAGAGAGGCGGCAACCTCATCGCCATCGCCATCGACGATCGTGTATTCGAAATGCTTTTCAAACGCCTCGTCGAAGCTGTCGGGCGTCGTATATTTCCACTCACCGGTTTGCGAATTGAGCGTGAAGCTTTCGCCCGTTGAAGTCTGAAAAGTGAACTCAATGTCGTTCTCGTCGAACAGGTGGGTCGCGTCCAACGAGCCGTTATCGTCGCTGTCATAACTGAGCGACTTGATGAAGCCAGGGCCGTCGCTTCCAAAGTCCAGATGGCCCGAGACCTGGCCGGCGAGCGTGGTTGCCTCCAGGGTTTCGCGCAGGTCGGCGGCGCCGTCGATGATAATCACATTGTTCGTTTCCGCCGGCGTATTCGGATAGGCGATGTCCTGCAGGTCTTCATTGTTGATATTGGTGCCGATGCCGACCGCATATGCATTGTCGATACTATTGGCCTCATTCCCGAGGAAGCTTTCCCAGGCCTGCTTTTGCTCGGTGGTCAGGCTGGCATTCGGCACGCCGTCGGAGATGAAATAGATATTCGTAAGGTCCGCAGGCAAGGCAGACGCACTCCAGGTGGTCTGCGCGTCACCGATAGCATCCTGGTAGTTCGTGGTGCCGTTGCCGGTGATCGGATCGAGGAAAGCCGTGAGAGCCTGCAAGCCTGCATCGGTAGTCAGGTCGAACCAGTTTGAGGGTTCGTCGGCATTCGTGTCGAACGTCAGTATTCTGACTGAAAGCACATTCGTCTGTTGCGCAAAATCGAGGATAGCGGCTTTAGCCAGAGAAATTCTCGAATTCGGATCACTATCGCTCCCCATCGAGCCCGATGTGTCGAGGATGATCAGCGCGTTCACGTCGACGGCAACGCCCTGTGCTTCCACCGACGCCGAAGTTACCGCGGCCGGCGCGTCGTCCTCGAACGCAACAAGATGCCCGACGGGCTGCGTCTGCTGAATCGTGGTCGATCCGTCGGTCAGCGTGACGCGCAACACCAACGCATCGTCGGTGATTGATAGCGCGCTGTCGGTATCGCCATGATCGATCGGCAGCGATTGCTGTGTCCAAAGCGCCTCGCCGTCCTCGGCGATGAAAACGACGAATGCGATCGCGCCCGCGGGGTCCGCCGTATTGCCCGCGCCCTCGCGCCCGATGACGACCTGATCGCCGTTACTGGTTGCCTCGGTAAACAGGTAGATCGGATCGCCGTTCGTGACCGCGAGACCGCTGGCGACGCCGGTCGCACCAGCCTCGAGCGTGACAATGATATTGCCGACGCCGAATACGCTTCCAGCCGTATTGACGAACGGATCTGCCGGCGTGCCGTCGCGTGCGCGACCGAGCACCGGCGTGTTCGGGCCGAAGCCGAAAATGCCCGCCAGGCTGATGGGAAAGGGATCATCCGTGTCATCGGTGCCGCCGCCCGGTCCGGGCAAGCCCGGCCGCTCGTCATGCGACACCACCCGCGTGTCATCGACGGCAAAAGTAAGCGCAAGTTCGTCGCGCGGAACGCCGCCGTTGCTGCCGCCAAAATCGGGACGGCCCGGATTGGTGACAGGATCAGGCTCCGAAAGGAGCAGTGGCTGGAACGAAGCGAGGCTCGGGATGGCCGGCAGCTCCGGCAGGAAGAGCGGCGCCTCCGCCCGCTGGATCGAACCCGTCGTGAAGGGATCGGCGAGACCGAGCAGATAGACGTTGTTCACCGCCTCGGCGAACGACAGCAGGACCGCCATGTCGCTTGCCGAATTCGCGACCTGCTGAACTGCAAAGCCCGTGGCCGGCGGACCGACGACGATGGTCAGTTCCGGATCGTCAAGAACGATCTCGCCGGTTGTGCCGCCGCGCGGCGAAATCAGCAGCGTGCCGTGTTGCAGGTCCTTGTAGCCAATCGGATCGTCCTGCAGGAACGGGTCGCTCGGGGCGGCGGCAAGCTTGTCGATCAGTGCAATGGTGAGCGCGACCAGCGTAAGCGTGCCGAGTGCCTCGGCCCGCGCGGCATGCCGCATGTTGAAGGGACGCTCGAGCACGGCGTCGCCCGGCGCACCCGGTGCGCGGGCGGCGCGCGCCGCGCGCGACGGTTCGGCGAGATTGAAATCGAATTCCGGCAGTGCGGATGACGCGGCGCCGGCAAGATGGAGCTCCGCGCTGAATTGCTCGCGAACAGCCGGCGCGTCGGCAGGATCGTGCGGGGCGTAAGCCCACGTCCGATCGCCCTCCCGTTTCGCCGGCAGGTCCATAGCCGTCCCCACGCAGGGTCTGCGCTGCGCGCTCCCCGACCCCGCGCCGCAACCTTATCGTACCGTGAACACGCTGGATATGGACGGTGCCGGAGATGCTTAAGACCCGGAATTGATGGGCTAATTGAACCCGCCACTGATAGGGAATATGGTCCCTCCCGCGGCTCTGGTTTGCCAAGGCGAGCTGCGGGGAAGCGCCAATGGGTGTACGGGCAATTGCGTTGAGCGCAGTGGCGCTCGCTTTCATTTTCCTTCAGTTCGGTCCGACAGGGGCACAATCCTCCAGGGACCAGGAATCGCCCATTGGGAAAGTTGCCACGCTCGAGGGCTCGGCCTCGATCCAGCGCAAAGTCGTCGTTGCCGCCGTGGCGGGTGTGGGCGGCCTGCTCGAGGTCAAGGCCGGCGACGTCGTGTATCAGGGCGACCT
>JAICQA010000423.1 GCA_025929595.1 Xanthobacteraceae bacterium | reverse complement strand
CTATTATCAGGCCGCGACCCGCTGGCCGCATATGTTCATGACGCTGTCGCCGGCCTATATGGGCCTCGCGCAGGCGGCGTACGATTTCACGGTGAAATATCTGCGCGGTGAGTGGCCCGGCCTGCCACCCGTGAAGCGGCGCATGTATCCGACCAAGCAGATCGCGGTCGCCGAAATGCGCGTCATGCTGGAGCAGACCAAGGCGCTGTGGTTTCAGGCCGTGGTCGAGGCGCGGCCCGATCCGACCAAGGAACAGGTGCTGCGTGCCTACGCGGCGCAGCACACCGTGATGGAGAACGCGAACGAGCTGGCGCAGTTGGCGATCCGCACCTGCGGTGGCCAGTCGATGCTGAAGTCGCTGCCGATCGAGCGCATCTATCGCGACAGCCGCTGCGGCTCGCTGATGCTGCCGTGGACCGCGGAGATCTGCATCGACCGCATCGGCCGCGAAGCCCTGTACGAAACCGGCGAGAGCGACGAATGACGGATATCTCGCGCTGGATCGAGCGGCACGCGGGCTTTCAGCCCGACAAGATCGCGCTGCGCTTCCAGGGCGAGGAAACGAGCTACGCGGAACTCGCGACGCAGATCGATGCCGCGGCGCGCGCACTCACAGGCCGCCTCGGGCTGAAGCGCGGCGACCGTATCGCATGGCTCGGCTACAACGCGCCCGAGATGATCGTGCTGCTGTTCGCCGCAGCGCGCACCGGACTGATCTTCGTGCCGCTCAACTGGCGGCTGGCCGCTCCCGAGCATCGGCACATTCTGGCCGACTGCGGCGCCTCGGTGCTGTTCGCGACTCGCGATTTTGCGGCCGGCGTTGCGGCGGCTTTGCCGGCCGGCTGCAAACTCATCGGCGTCGAACAGCCGATCGGCGGCAATCCGAGCCTCGCCGAGTTGCTGGCCGACTCCGGCCGGGCACTGGACCGCGTAGGTGACGCGTCCCGGCCACTCCTTATTGTTTATACGTCGGGCACCACGGGCCAGCCCAAGGGCGCGGTGCTGACGCAGGAAGCGCTGCTCTGGAACGCGCTGAATTCCGTGCACATGCACGACATGCGCGCCGACGACCACGTGCTGACCGTGCTGCCGATGTTTCATGTCGGCGGCCTGAACATCCAGACCACGCCCGCGCTCTATATGGGCGCAACGGTCACGCTCCATCCGCGTTTCGAGCCGGGCGCGACGCTGCAATCCTTCGCCGTCGATCGGCCGACGCTCACGGTGCAGGTGCCGGCCACCATGCAGGCGCTGATCGCCCATCCCGGCTGGGCTTCTGCGGGACTCTCCTCGTTGCGCGCGGTCGCGACCGGCTCTACCGACGTGCCCCTGCCGCTGATCGAAGCGTTTCATGCGCGCAAGGTGCCGGTGATTCAGATTTACGGATCGACCGAGACCGGCCCCGTGGCCATCTACCAGCGCGGCGAGGATGCCGTCGCGACCGCGGGCTCCATCGGCCGGCGCGGTTTGCACACCGAAATCCGCATCGTGGACGGCGAGGGGCATGACGTAGTGCAGGGCACGGCCGGCGAGGTGCTGGTACGCGGCAAGCATGTGGCGAGCGGATACTGGAATGCGCCGGAAACGAGCGCGAAGACATTCGACGAAGGCTGGTTTCGCTCCGGCGACATTGCGCTGGAAGACGAACACGGCTGGTTCTGGTTCAAGGACCGCATCAGGAACGTCATCATCTCGGGCGGCGAGAACGTCTATCCGGCGGAGCTCGAGCGCGTGCTGCGCGACGTCCCCGGCGTAGTCGAGGCCGCGGTGGTTGCCCGGCCCGACGCAAGATGGGGCGCGGTGCCGGTCGCGGTCGTCGTTCGCGATAAGAACAGCCCGATCGACCGCGCGGACGTGCTCGCCGCCTTCGAGGGCCGGCTTGCCCGCTACAAGCACCCGAAAGACGTGATTTTCACCGACGCCCTGCCGCGCAACGCGATGGGCAAGGTCAGGATCGAGGAGGTCGGCGCGCTTGCGCAAGGTGCGCACGCCGCTGCAAGCTAGCGACAACGCGTGCCCGCCGGT
>JAICQA010000243.1 GCA_025929595.1 Xanthobacteraceae bacterium | reverse complement strand
CGGCAGGGCGCGGCGGAGCGTTTCATAGTCGAGGTCGGTGTGCAGGTTCGTCAGCACCGCCCGCCGCGGCTTTATTCGCTCGACCCAGGCCAGCGCCTCATCGACTGAAAAGTGACTCGGATGCGGTTTGTAGCGCAGCGCGTCCAGAATCCAGACATCGAGGTCTTGCAGATTCTGAACCGTTTCATCGGGTATCGCGCTGACGTCGCAGGAGTAGGCGAAAGTACCGAAGCGAAAGCCGAGTGTCCTGCCTGAGCCGTGGAGTTGCTCATAAGGCATGGCGGTGACCACGCCGCCCTCTCCTTCAATCTTAACCGGTGCATCGGCGGAGATGCGATGCTCGGTAACAATGGGCGGATAGTCGCTGCCAGGCGGCGTCGCGAAGCAGTAGCCGAACTTGGCATGTAGCTCGGCGGAGGTCCGTGCGTCGAGATAGACGTCGACGCGGCGGCGCTGGTGCAGGACAAGTGGGCGGACGTCATCGATGCCGTGGCTGTGGTCGGCATGATCGTGGGTGAACAACACGCCGTCGAGCTTCTCGACGCCCGCACCGAGCAACTGTTCGCGCAGGTCGGGCGAGGTATCGACAAGAACGATTGTTTTGCCACGTTCGCTGATGCGCTCGACGAGAAGCGAGCAGCGCCGGCGGCGGTTCTTCGGATTGTTTGGATTGCAGGCGCCCCAGCCCTGTGCGACGCGCGGCACGCCCGCCGACGAGCCGCAGCCGAGAACCGTAAAACGCAGCATGGTCAGGCCGGTACTTTGTTGAAGAGGCGGAAGAAGTTAGCGGTCGTCACGGCAGCCATGGCGTCGGGTGGCGTGCCGCGGGTCTCGGCGAGTACACGCGCGGTTTCCACGACGTAGGAGGGTTCATTGCGCTTGCCGCGCCAGGGGCCGGGCGCGAGATATGGCGCGTCAGTCTCAACGAGAATTCGGTCTTCCGGCAATTGCGCGGCGATCTCGCGCAGCGGCGCGCCGCTTTTGAAGGTGAGAATGCCCGAAAAGGACACATAGCCGCCGAGAGCAACGCCGCGTCGAGCGAGGTCCATGCCGCCGGTAAAACAATGCAGCACGAAGGGGAAGGCGCCCTTCCCGCTTTCTTCTTCCAGAATGCGAGCCACGTCGTCGTCCGCCTCGCGCGCGTGGATCACGAGCGGCAGGCCCGTTTCGCGCGCGGCGGCGATATGCGTGCGAAAGCCCTTCTCCTGAGCGTCGCGCGGGCTGTTGTCGTAGTGATAGTCGAGGCCAGCTTCCCCGATGGCGACGACCTTTTTCTGCGCGGCAAACCTGACGAGATCGGCGACGGAAATGTCGGGCTCTTCAGCCGCGTTGTGCGGGTGCGTGCCGATCGAGCAATAGATGTCATCGAAGCGGCTTGTGATCGTTTCGAGCTGATGGAAGCGGCCTACCCGCGTGCTGATCGTGACCATGCGGCCGAGCCCGGCAGCACGCGCCCGGTCGACGACGGCGTCGAGCTCCGCGGCAAAATCGGGAAAATCCAGGTGGCAGTGGCTGTCGACAAGCATGGCGATCAGTGAGCGTGTTTGTGCGCATGACCGTCGGCACAATGCACGAATTCAATTTCGACGGTCGCATGGGCTACACCGAACCGCTCGCGAAGACGCGTCTTGATCGCGTGAATAGCAGCGTCCGCATTGCCCTGCTCGCACAGCCGGGCGTGCAAAGTCACCATGGGCCGTTCCTGCGTGATCGACCAGGCATGGACGTGATGGACGTCCTCGATTTCGGGGATATTGGCCTCCAGGTCCGCCTCAATCTCGGCGGGAGCAACGTTCTTCGGGGTAGCTTCAAGCAGGATATGCGCGGAGTCGCGCACGACGTTCCATGCTCCGTAAAGCACCATGAGGGCCACCAGGATCGACGCGAGCGGATCGGCAGCGATCCATCCTGTTGTCAGAATAACGCCGGCGGCCGCGATCGCGCCGACCGAGCCGAGCATGTCGGCCAGCACATGAACCGTTGCCGCGCGCATATTGAGATTGTCGCGGTCTCCGCTGTGCAGGATCGCGAACACGATCAGGTTGATCGCGAGACCCGCCGCGGCGACGACCATCATCGTGCCGCCCGCGACGGGTACCGGCTCGTTCAATCGATGGATTGCCTCGTAGCAAATGACGGCGGCGATGGCGGAGAGCGATAGGCCGCTCGAATAGGCCACCAGCACCTGCAAGCGGTCGAAGCCATAGGTGCGCTCGCGATCGGCCGGCCAGCGCGAGAAGCGAAATGCCAACCAGGCAAGCGCAAGGGCTGCGAAGTCCGTCAGCATGTGCGCGGCGTCGGCGAGCAACGCGAGCGAGCCGGAGACAATGCCGCCAATGACCTCGGCGACCATGAAGCCGCCGGTCAGAACGGCGGCGAGCAGCATCTTCCGTTCGTTGCCGCGACTGTGGCCGTGCCCGTAATGGTGGGAATGTGCCATGCGATCCCTGACGCTCAGGCGCCCTCTCCGTCCTTCTCGACGAAGCGCGGGAAGACCGGCGCGGGCGGCGGCAACGGCGTGCCGGCCTTGAGGCGGCCGGCTGCGCCGAGCCCTTCGAAATTTCTAGCCTCCGACCGAATTGCAAGTAAATCCAGTAACTTGCCTGCACCCTCGGGCACGAAGGGCTGCGCGAGAATGGCGACCTGGCGAGTAACCTCGGCCGTCGTCCACAGAACCGTCGCCATGTGCACGGGATCGGTCTTACGCAACTCCCACGGCGCGGAGGCGGCGAAGTAACGGTTGGCGTCGGCGACCACCGACCAGATCACGTTGAGCGCACTGTGAAGCTGTTGCGTTTGCATCGCCTCGCGCGCGTGAGCGATCATCTCGTCGGCGGCCTTGAGGATTGCCGCGTCCGCGTCGGAGAGCTTGCCGGGCTGCGGAACCTTGGCATCGCAGTTCTTGGCGATCATGGTGAGCGAGCGCTGCGCCAGATTGCCGAGGTCGTTCGCGAGGTCCGCGTTGGTGCGGTTGACGATTGCCTCGTGGCTATAGTTTCCGTCCTGACCGAACGGTACTTCACGCATAAAGAAATAGCGCAGCGCGTCGACGCCATAGGCATCGGCAAGCTGAAACGGGTCGACGACGTTGCCGACCGATTTCGACATTTTCTCTCCGCGATTGAACAGGAAGCCGTGACCGTGAATGCGGCGTGGCGGCTCAAGTCCGGCTGACATCAGGAATGCCGGCCAATAAACCGCGTGGAAGCGCACAATGTCCTTTCCGATCACATGCAGGTCCGCCGGCCAGAATTTCTTGAAGGCAGGCGCGTTTTCATCGGGATAGCCGACGCCGGTGATGTAATTGGTCAGCGCGTCGACCCAGACATACATGACGTGCTTCGGAGCGCCGGGTACCGGCACGCCCCAGGTCAGTGTCGTGCGGGAGATCGAAAGGTCCTGTAGGCCCGACTTCACAAAGCTGACGACTTCATTCCGGCGCGTTTCCGGCAGTATGAAGTCCGGGTGATCGGCGTAGTATTTCAGCAGCCGGTCGCCATAGGCCGACAGCTTGAAGAAGTAAGTTTGCTCCTCGGTCCATTCGACCGGCGTGCCTTGCGGGCCGACGCGGACGCCATCGGAGCCAACCACCGTCTCGCTCTCGGCATAGAACGCCTCGTCACGCACGGAGTACCAGCCGGCGTAGGTGCCGCGATAGATGTCGCCCGCCTCTTCCATCCTGCGCCAGATCTCCTCGCTCGACTTGTAGTGAGCGGGCTCCGTGGTGCGGATGAAGCGGTCGTAGGAGACGTTCAGCCGGTCGCACATGGCCCGGAACTGCGGACTGTTGCGGTCGGCGAGCGCGCGCGGTGCAATTCCTTCCTTGGCGGCCGTCTGCGTCATCTTCAGGCCGTGCTCATCGACGCCGGTCATGAAGAAGACGTCGTAGCCGTCGAGGCGCTGAAAGCGCGCGATGGCGTCGGTCGCGATCGCTTCATAGGCGTGGCCGATATGCGGCGCGCCGTTCGGATAGGAAATCGCTGTGGTGATGTAGTAGCGCTTTGCGTCGTCCTTCCCGACGGGCTTGGCAGTACGCTTTGCGGCCTGTGGCCTTGCAGGCGATTTTTGTTTTGCCGGTTTCCGCCTGGCGGGTTTGCGAACGGCTTTGCGAGACGACTTCTTGACCGGCGCCTTGCGCTTCACGGCACGCTTCTTCGGCGCCACCTTCGCGCGCTTCTTTTTCGATTTTACTTTGTGGCGCTTGCTCGCCATCGGGTCGGCCTCCGGTCGCGCGTACCGCGCTATCCGCGGGTGGCCTCGGCGAGATCGGAAAAGACCTGAAACACCATAGGCTTGCGGTCGAGGTTATAAGCTTCGGTTTCGACCGCGGCGCGGCGCACCTTTTCCCATGCCTCCGCAAGGCGTGCAAGGCGGGCGGCGGGCTCGTCCCGGCGGGTGGCCGCGGCCGCGAGCCAGTCGCCGACCGTTTCGGCGAAGATCGTCAATTCTTCATTGCCGCGGATGCGGTCGCTCAATGTGTGCAGGTTGTCGCCATCGACCTTCGGCAGTTGAGCGAGCATGGTGGCGGTGAGGTCGCGGACTTCAAGACTGCCACCGAGCAGAAGTTCGAGCGCGTGGCGCACGCTGCCACCGCTCGCG
>JAICQA010000013.1 GCA_025929595.1 Xanthobacteraceae bacterium | reverse complement strand
GTACCGTCGAATAATTAGATCGCGCGCTCAGAGCTCGCGAGATTTTCCGCCGTGGCGCCATCGACCAAGAAGCGCACCTGCGCTTTGTTCGGATTGACGTCCTTCGTGGTGAGGATCACCGGCATTTCGGCGGCGTCCGCCTCGCGGTCGGTGCCGTGCGGCATGAACCCGTCGTCGCGATAGGTCCAGAGCAGCGCGTCGAGCGCCTCGACGCGCTCGTCGGAGGCGGCCTGCACGACGCAATTCCACTTCCGCTCGAGACACTTCTCGATGAGCTGCGGCAGCGCCTTTTCGAGCGGCTGCCGTTGCAGGTGGTAGAAGTGGACTTCGGTCATTGCCACCCTCGTCGTCCCGGCCGACGCCGCCACCGGCGGCGGAGAGCCGGGATCGCGATCCCGGGTCTCGGCCTTCGGCCTCGCCCGGGATGACGGACAATTTTAGTTCTCGTAATGCTCCGCAATCAGCCGGTCGAGCAGCCGCACGCCCCAGCCAGGCCCCCAGCTTTGGTTGATCTCCGACGGCGGCACGCCCATCGCGGTGCCGGCAACGTCGAGATGCGCCCACGGCGTCTTGTCGACATAGCGTTGCAGGAACTGCGCCGCCGTGGTCGAGCCGCCGTAACGGCTGCCCGTGTTCTTCATGTCGGCGAACTTGGAGTCGATCATCTTGTCGAATTCCGGTCCGAGCGGCATGCGCCAAACGCGCTCGCCGGTCTCCTGCCCCGCCTCGATCAAGCGCTTTGAAAGGCGTTCGTCATTCGAGAACAGGCCGGCATATTCCTGACCGAGCGATACGAGAATCGCGCCGGTGAGCGTCGCGAGATCGATCATCCATTTCGGTTTGTGGTTTTCCTTCACGTACCAAAGGACGTCGGCCAATACGAGGCGGCCTTCTGCATCGGTGTTGATGATCTCGATGGTCTGGCCGGACATCGACTTCACAATGTCGCCGGGCCGCTGCGCGTCACCACCGGGCATGTTCTCCACGAGACCGATCGCGCCGACGACGTTGACCTTCGCCTTGCGCGCGGCAAGCGCGTGCATCAGGCCGACGACGCAGGCGGCACCCGCCATGTCGCCCTTCATGTCTTCCATGCTCGCGGCGGGCTTGATCGAGATGCCGCCGGTGTCGAAGCACACGCCCTTGCCGATCACGGCCACCGGCGCTTCGCTCTTTTTTCCGCCGTTCCAGCGCATGATGACGACGCGCGACTCGTGCGTGGAGCCTTGTCCGACGCCCAGGAGCGCGTTCATGCCGAGTTTCTTCATCGCTGCCACGTCGAGCGTCTCAATGCCGACGCCGACCTTTTTCAATTCGGCGGCGCGGCGCGCGAACTCGACGGGGTGCAGAATGTTCGGCGGTTCGTTGACGAGGTCGCGCGCCTTCAGCACGCCGTCCCCGATCGCGTCACGTGCGGCCCATGCCTTGCGAGCACCGGCGGCACCGGCCATCGCAATCGAGATCGCGGCGCGTGACGGCTTGTCCTTCTCGTCGTCGTCTTTCTTTTTGGTCTTGTAGCGGTCGAAACGATAGGCCCGCAGCTTCATGCCGAGCGCGAAGTCCGTTGCCTCGTCGGCGGAAATCTTCCCTTCCGGCAGATCGAGGACCACCGCCGCCACCTTGGCGAGCGCCGGGACCCGGCTCATGGCAACGCCGCCGAGCTTCAGCCAGTCCACCCCTTTCATCTCGCGCCGCTTGCCGATCCCGATGACGACCAGCCGGTCGGCCTTCAGGGCCGCTGGCCCGACCACGCCGAGCGCCTTGTTCTTCTTGCCCTTGAAGCCCTCCGCCTTGGCGGCGCGGGCGATTAACTCCTTGGCCGGTTCGACGGCGCGGGCTGTCAGGCGCCCGAAACGCAGGCTTTCGTCGGTCAGGACGATCAGGGTGTCGGCCTGGGGCGCAGGCTGATCGACAAAGGAAATCTGCGGCGAATCGGCCATGTTGCGGCTCCGGCTCAAGGGTGCCCCTCCTCTTAGCCGATCCGGGGGAAACTCGGTAACCGCCGCGAGGAGGCCCTATTTAGGCCCCAGCTTGCGGCTTCAAGGGGATTAAGGCGCGAGGGGACGCGCCTTTTGGGGAACCATGGGCCGGCTCGACCGCTACATCCTGAAAACGGCAGGAGGCGCCTTCTTTGCCGTTTTGCTCGTGCTGACGAGCATGGTCTGGGTCACCACGGCCCTTCGCCAGTTCAACCTGCTCACGAGCCAGGGCCAGACGGTCTGGGTTTTCCTTTACGTCACAGCGCTTTCGCTGCCGACGCTCATGGTGGTCGTGGCTCCGATCGCCCTCTTCCTTGCCATCGTTTTCACGCTGCACCGGCTGAACTCCGATTCGGAACTGGTCGCCATGAGCGCAGCCGGCGCGAGCCCGTGGCAGCTTTTTCGCGCCCCCCTCTTGCTCTCCATTGCCGTCGCGATGGTCTCGATGCTGATCAGCGCCGAGCTCAGCGCGAGCAGCCTGCGCTCGCTGCGCAACCAGCTCGCGAACGTGAACGCTGACGTTGTCGCCAACGTCGCCCAGCCCGGCCGCTTCACCCGCCTCAGCGGTATTACCTTTCATGTCCGCGAGCGCGGACCGAACGGAGCGCTGCTCGGCATCTTCATCGACGACGCACGCGACCGCACGCAAACCACAACCTATCTCGCCGATCGCGGGCGTATCGTGCCGTCCGGTTCGGCGCTCATTCTCGTGCTGGAGGACGGATCGATCCAGCGCGGCCGCGGTTCGGGACGGAACTCATCCATCGTCGAGTTCGAGCGATACGGTTTCGATCTTTCGCAATTCGACCCGACATCGGCCGTTGCCAACGACCGCGCCGCGTTCCGCAGTATCGGCGAATTGTTGTGGCCGCGCGCCGACGACAAGCTTTCCGTCCAGGATGCTGACCGTTTCCGCGTCGAACTGCACAAGCGGCTCTCGACGCCGCTTTATCCGATCGCGGCGTTCGTCATTGCGTTCGCATTTCTCGGCAGTCCGCGCACGACGCGACAGAGCCGCGGCCTGTCGATCGCGGGCGCAAGCGGAGTCTTCCTGTTCGTGGAAGTGCTCGGTCTCGGGTCGTCGGGCCTCGTCGAGCGCAGCGCGGCGGCTGCGCCCATTCCCTATGTCGTCCCGCTCGGCGCGATCGCGGTCGGCATGTACACAATCCTCGGCAACGTCCAGGGCGGCGTGCCGGAGCCGCTACAACGTTTCGCCGATGCGATCGTTGCACGCATCGAAAAAGCACAGGCGAGCTGAGGACGCACGATGCTCGCATTCGGACATCTCGGCAGATATTTCGGGCGGCGCTTCCTCGGCGCGGTCATTGTGGTGTTCGTGTCCTGCGTCGGATTGATTGCGCTCGTCGATTTCCTCGAACAGACGCGCCGCTTCGGCGACCGCGACAACGCGGGCTTCATCAAGATCATGCAGCTCGTGCTGCTGCGCCTGCCGTCGTTCACGGAGCAACTGTTGCCCTTCGCCGTGCTGATCGGCGCGATGGGCACGTTTCTGACCTTCTCGCGCCGGCTCGAATTCGTCATCGCACGCTCGGCGGGCCTCTCGGTTTGGCAGTTCACTGGCTCCTCGGCGGTGATTGCGCTCGTGATCGGCCTCCTGTCGGTGACCGTCTACAACCCGCTGTCCGCGAGCATGAAGGAGCAGGCCAACAAGGTGGAAGCCTCGATCCTGAACTCGCGCGCCGCGGCCCTCGACACCAGCCGAACCGGAGCCGGCGTGTGGCTGCGGCAACAGAGCGTGGACGGGCAGTCGATCCTGCAGTCGGGCGCGACCGCCGATAACGGCCAGCGGCTACTTGGCGTGCGGATTTTCTCCTTCAACCGCGACGGCAAGTTCGTCGAGCGGGTCGAGGCGGCAAGCGCGGTCCTTGAGGAAGGCAACTGGGTGCTGACGGACGCACAGGTCCATAGCCCCACCAGCGAACCGCAGGAATATGATACCTATCTGGTGAGCACGAATCTCACACCCGAACAGGTACGCGGGCGGATGGCGAGCCCCGATACGCTGTCCTTCTGGACACTCCCCGAGGCGATCGAGGCCAGCCGCCGGGCCGGTCTGCGGTCGGAGCGCTACGAGCTGCAATATCAGGTCCTGTTAGCAAGACCTTTGCTTCTCGTGACCATGGTGATCATCGCCGCCGTCGTCAGCCTCCGGATGTTCCGCTTCGGCGGCGTCGGGAAAATGATTGTCGGTGGCGTGGCCGCGGGCTTTCTGCTTTATGTGGTCGCAAGACTGGCCGAGGAGCTCGGTGAAAGCGGGATCATCTACCCCGCCGCCGCCGCGTGGTTTCCTGCGGTCTTTGGGGCGTTAATGGGTTGCTTGGTGCTTCTGTACCAAGAGGACGGGTGATGTACGTGCGTAGCGCCGTCCGAGGCTGGAACCTGGCTTGCAGCACCCCCCTTTCGGGGCGTGGGCGCTTGGCTGCCTTGACGCTCGCGGGTTTGGCCGCCGTGACGATCGTCTCGCCGGTACTCGCGCAGCAGCAGAGCCAGCGCAGCGGCGTGGCCAACGTCGTCACCGCGCAGGTGCGCGCCAATCCGAACGCCAAGATGCTCGTTCAGGCGAACGAGATGCAATACGACTACAAGAACGAGCGCGTTTCGGCGGTCGGCAAGGTGCAGATCTATTACGACGGCGCCGTGCTCGAGGCAGACCGCGTCACGCATGACCGCAAGACAAACCGTCTGACGGCCACGGGCAACGTCCGTTACCAGACCAAAGACGGCAACGTCATCCACACCGATCACATCGACATGGACGCCGACTTCCGCGACGGCTTCGTGCAGTCGCTGTTGATCGAGACGGCGGACAACACGCGCATGGTCGCGGCGCGTGCCGACCGCAGTGAAGGCAACCTCACTGTCCTGCAGAGCGGCGCCTACACGGCGTGCGAGCCCTGCAAGGAGAATCCGCAGAAGCCGCCGCTCTGGCAGGTGAAGGCCGCGCGCATCATTCACAATGAGCGCGAGCGCGTCATTCACTACGAGAACGCGACGGTCGAGTTCTTCGGCGTGCCGGTCGCTTACATGCCGTATTTCTGGCACCCCGATCCGACCGTGAAGCGCCAGACGGGCTTCCTCACGCCGACCTGGTTCTCAAACAGCCGCACGGGCACCGGCGTCGCCATTCCGTACTACTGGGCGCTCTCGCCGCATTACGACCTGACCGTCACCGTGGCACCGATGACGCAACAGATCGGTCCGCTCGTCTCGGCGGAATTCCGGCAACAGCTCGTCACGGGCAGCTACATGATCCGCGCCGCCGGCATTTTCCAGCAGGAGCCGGAGCGCTTCCGCGACGCCAGCGGTGTCAGCCCGGGCGACCGCGACTTCCGCGGCTCGATCGAGACCGTTGGCAAGTTCCGCATCAACGAGCGCTGGCACTGGGGCTGGGACGCGACGCTGCTCTCCGACCGCTACTTCCTCAACGATTACGCCGGTGCGATCGCCGGCGGCGGGCGCGACCGCACCTCGACGATCTACCTGACCGGCCAGGGCGACCGCAGCTATTACGACCTGCGCGGTCTCGGCTTCATCGGCATGGGCCGCGAGGACGACTCCAGCGAACAGCCTTACATTCACCCGCTCCTCGACTATTCCTATGTCTGGGACCGGCCGATTTTGGGCGGCGAGCTCGGCCTCACGACCAATTTCGTCAGCCTGTCGCGCAGCGAGACGGACTTCCAGGCGCTCAACAACACCAGCGAGACCACCAGTTGCATTACGGCGCCTGACCCCGGCCAGTGCATCATGCGTGGCATGGGCGGCGATTACACGCGCTTCTCCACGATGATGCAGTGGCGTCGCACGGTCACCAATCCGTGGGGCGTCGTATTCAAGCCGTTCGCGACCGCCCGCGTCGACGTGGCAACGCGCGACGCCGATTTGAACGCCAACCAGGCGGCATTCGCCGGCGGCAGCGTCGGCCGCGATTCGATGGTGCGGGCGATGCCGGCGGTCGGCATGGAAACGCGCTGGCCGTTCATCTCGGTTCACTCATGGGGCACGCAGATCGTCGAGCCGATCGCGCAGGTCGTCGTTCGGCCCAACGAAACGCATATCGGCCGCTTCCCCAATGAGGACGCGCAAAGTCTCGTCTTCGACGACACCAATCTGTTCGCGATCGACAAATATTCCGGCTACGACCGTGTTGAAGGCGGCACGCGCGCGAATGTCGGCGTGCAGTACACGGCGAACATTCACCGTTACGGCATGATCAATATGCTGTTCGGCCAGTCCTATCATCTGGCCGGCAAGAACTCGTTCGCCTACAGCGGCATCATCGACAACACCCCAGGTCCCACCTTCGGTCAGCAAACCGGCCTCGGCCTGCAATCCGGTCTCGAGAACGACGTCTCCGATTACGTTGCCCGCGCTTACTTCCAGCCGGCGGGCAACCTGTCCTACATCGCCCGCGCCCGCCTCGATAAGAACGACTTCGATGTCCGCCGCGTCGAGCTGGAGGCGCGGGCAACGTGGCAAAATCTCTCGCTTTCGACGATCTACGCGCGTTACGATCCGCAGCCGCTGATCGGCTATGAAACGCACCGCGAGAGCGTCTATCAGCTCGGCACCTGGAAGTTCCACGAGAACTGGACGGTGTTCGGCGGCGCCGGCTACAACCTGCGCCGCGGCGATTTCGACCTCGCCATGGTCGGCCTCAATTACGTCGACGAATGCTTCGCCGCCTCGTTCAGCTATGTGGCGGATTACTCGAATTTCACTTACACGAAGCCGGTGCATCGGATTATGCTGCGCATGAACTTGCGGACCATCGGCGGAACGGGCATCTCGCGCGAAATCGGTGACGAGCAGACGACAAGCCCCTAAAGAGCAGGCGCCCGCCGCCGGCGAAAACCGCGGCCATTGCGAATGACGGGATGATGGGTATTCGGGCGATCGACAGGATAAGCACGGCTGCGCGCATCGGATTGCGCGTGGGCGGCCTCGCGCTCGCCGCCGCCCTTCTCCTGCCGTTGACGCCCGCCGGGGCGCAGCAGGTCGTGGCGTTCGTTTATGGCGAGCCGATCACCGCGCTCGATATCGACCAGCGCGCGCGCATCATCGAAGCGTTCTCGCGCAAGCGGCCCGCGCGCAAGGACGTGCTCGAGGAACTGATCGACCAGAAGATCAAGCTGCACCAGGCGCGCCGCCTCGATATCGACGTCGAGACGGCCGCGGTCAATCGCGAATACGCCAATATGGCGCGCCGCGGCGGACGTTCGGTGGCGGACCTCGATCAGGCCTTCCAGCAAGCGGGCATAAATCCGTCGGCCTTCAAGACGAAGCTGCGCGCCGACCTCGCCTGGCGCGAGGTGATGCAGAAAATGTCGCCCGGTTCGTTTCAGGTCCGCGATGCCGATGTGGTGGCTGCGCTGTTGGCGCGCGGGCAGACGACCAACTCGAAGGCCATGCAGTATACCATGCGGCAGGTTGTCTTCGTCGTGCCGCGCAGTTCACCTGACAGCGCCCGCGCCGCGCGCGTGAAAGAAGCGGAATCGCTGCGCGCGAAATTCTCCGATTGCGAACGCGATCTGGCGCTGGCGCGCGAATACCGCGAGGTCGTCGTCAAGGACCCGGTGATCCGCATCTCCACCGATCTGCCGCAGCGTTTGCGCGAACTGCTGGAAAAGACGCCGGACGGCCGCATGACGCCGCCCGAGCCCACGGCCGCCGGAATCGAGGTTGTCGCGGTTTGCGGGCGCAAGGAGACGGTGGCCGACCTCAGCTCGCGGACCGAAATCCGCGAGGAGTTGCTCAGCAAGCGCGTCGACTCGCAGGAAAAGAAGATTCTCGACGACCTGCGCCGCCGGGCGGTGATCGACTATCGGTGATAAGCTCGGGCCATGCGTCCGCTGGCACTGACCCTCGGCGAACCGGCCGGAATCGGCCCCGACCTCGCCCTGCTATTGTGGACCGAGCGCGAGGCGCTCGACGTTCCACCGTTCCTCCTGGTCGGCGACCCGGTCTTCCTTGCTGTCCGGGCGCGGCTGCTCAACCTTCCCGTACAGATCGCCAACGCGGACGCGCGCTCGGCGACGTCGCTGTTCCCGCAGGCGCTGCCCGTGCTGCCGCTCGGCATCGGTGCGGCGGCCACACCGGGCAAGCCCGGACCGGGAAGCGCCGCGATTGTAAAAGCCGCGATCAAGCGCGCCGTCGAGCTGGTGCAGACCGGCGAGGCGTCGGCCGTTGTTACCAATCCGATTTCAAAGGCCGTCATGCAGGCCGGCGGATTCCCCTTCCCCGGCCACACCGAATATCTCGCGCATCTGGCGGCGTCCGGCGGCGGACGTCCGCCGCGGCCGGTCCTGCTGATCTGGAGCGAGCGGCTGTCGGTCGTGCCGGTCACGATCCACATCCCGATCATCGACGTGCCGCGCCTCCTGACAACCGACCTGATCGTGGACACAGCGCGCATCGTGGCGCGGGATTTCGCGCGCCGCTTCGGCATTGCCGCCCCGCGGCTCGCGTTCTGCGGACTCAATCCGCATGCCGGCGAAGGCGGGATGCTGGGCCTCGAAGACGAGATCGTCGTGAAGCCGGCGATCGAACGCCTCAAGGCGGAGGGGATCGCCGCGTCCGGTCCTTATTCCGCCGACACGCTGTTCCACAGCGACGCGCGCAGGCGCTATGACGTCGCGCTCGGCATGTATCACGACCAGGTGCTGATCCCGGCCAAGACGCTCGCCTTCGACCGCGCAGTGAACGTCACGCTAGGCCTGCCCTTCGTGCGCACCTCGCCCGATCACGGCACCGCCTTCGATCTCGCCGGCACCGGCAGGGCCAATCCGGCGAGCCTCCTCGCCGCACTGCGTCTCGCGCAGCGGCTCGTGCAGGCGGAAGCGCCCGTCGCCGCGGCATGAGCGCGATCGAAGATTTGCCGCCGCTTCGCGAAGTGATCCGCGAACACGGATTGTCAGCGCGCAAATCGCTCGGCCAGAATTTCCTGCTCGACCTGAACCTGACGGGCCGCATCGCGCGCGCCGCCGGGCCGCTGGAAGGCGTAACCGCCGTCGAAGTCGGACCAGGCCCTGGCGGGCTCACACGCGCGCTGCTCGCGAACGGCGCGAAGCACGTGGTGGCGATTGAGCGCGACGAACGCTGCGTCGCCGCCCTGCGGCAGGTGGCGGAGGTCGCGCCCGGCGGCCTCACGATCATAGCGGGCGACGCGCTTGAGACCGATCTCCGTCCTTTTCTTGACGGCGGACCCGCGCGCATCGTCGCGAACCTGCCCTACAATGTCGCGACTGCGCTGCTGATCAAATGGATCACAGTCGAGCCGTGGCCGCCATTCTTCGAACGTCTCGTGCTGATGTTCCAGCGCGAGGTCGCCGAGCGCATCGTGGCCGCGCCGGGCTCGAAAACCTACGGGCGTCTTTCTGTGCTCTCGCAGTGGCGCACCGAGCCGAAGATCCTGTTCGACGTGCATCCAAGCGCCTTCGTGCCGCCGCCGAAAGTGACTTCTTCGGTCGTGCAACTGGTGCCGCGCGCCGCGCCGCTTGCCTGCAACCGACGCACGCTTGAACGCGTCACCGAAGCCGCTTTCGGCCAGCGCCGGAAAATGCTGCGACAATCGCTGAAGTCGCTCGGCACCGATCCGTTCAAACTTTTGTCGGCCGCCGGCATCGAGGAGACAAGGCGCGCGGAGGAGATTCCCGTCGCGGGTTTCGTCGCGCTCGCGAACGCAGTCGACGGAACCTGACCGCGCCACGGCCGTTTCTCCCAAAGGGAAATGCCGATGGTCGATGCCTTGCATATCCTCGCGATTGTTCTGGTCGCGCTCGCCGCAGCGCTCTCAGTCGCGCACGCGCTTGAGATGCCGGGCAAGATGAGGCTCGACAAAGAGAACTACCTCACGGTCCAGTGCATCTACTATCCGGGCTTTACCTTCGGCGGCATCTCGGAGCCGCTCGGCACCGCTGCGACTGCTATCCTCCTCAATTTCGTACCCGCAGGCAGCTCGGCGTTCTGGCTCACGCTGATCGCCCTCGTGGCAATGTTCGCAATGATGGCGGTGTTCTGGCTGGTGACGCAGCCTGCGAATAAGGTCTGGACGCAAAACATGAAGATGGGCGCCGCGGGTGCGGGCTTCTTCAAGGCTGGACCGGGCACGACCGATGTAACCGCCGACTGGACCGCCATGCGCGACCGCTGGGAATGGTCTCATGTCGCGCGCGCCGCCTTCGCCACTGTCGCCTTCCTCGCGCTCCTGACCGCCCTCGCCATCCGCTCCTGACCGTCTTGGCGTTCCGCAAAAACTCGCTACGCTTCGGTCGGAGCGTTGCAGGAGGTTCGCGTGACGCATTGGGTGCGGCAGACTTTTTCCGACTACGGCATTCCGCTCAGTGAAACTCTCGCGGAACTGCCGACGCCGCAGGGCACCGAAGTGCTTGTACGCGTCGGCCATTGCGGCGTGTGCCACTCCGACGTCCACCTGCATGACGGCTATTTCGATCTCGGCGGCGGCCGCAAGGCGGAGCTTGCAGGCGGACGGCCGCTGCCCTTCGCGCTCGGTCACGAGATTGAAGGCAGCGTCGAAGCCGTAGGCCCCGAAGCAAGCGGTGTGAATTCCGGCCAGCGTTATGTGATCTACCCGTGGATCGGCTGCGGCGAGTGCGCATTGTGCCTGCGTGGCGACGAACACCTGTGCGCGAAGCCGCGGCAGATCGGCATTCAGGTCGATGGCGGCTATGCGAGCCACGTCATGGTACCGCACCCGCGCTATCTGCTTGACTACGGTTCAATCGCGCCGGAGCTCGCCGGGCCCTACATGTGCTCCGGCGTCACCGCTTACTCGGCGGTGAAGAAACTCGGGCGCACAGTCGAAGACGGCCCCGTCCTGATCGTCGGGCTTGGCGGTGTCGGCATGATGGGACTCTCTTTCGTGCTCGCGCACACGAAGCACGCGCCCATTGTCGTTGAGATAGATCCCGCCAAGCGAGAGCTCGCGCTTTCGCGCGGCGCGGGCGCCGCCTTCGATCCCGCCGATCCGGCGGCGCGCAAAGCCGTCGTCGCCGCGAGCGGCGGCGGTGTGGCGGGCGCCATCGATTTCGTCGGCTCCGACAAGTCGGCCACCTTCGCTTACGGCACGCTCGCCAAGGGCGGGCGGCTCGTGATCGCAGGCCTGATCGGCGGCGAGATGAAGCTTTCGGTGCCAACGCTGCCGCTGCGCGGCGTTGCGATCGAAGGCAATTATGTCGGCTCGCTCGCGGAGGCTCGGGAGATGCTGGCGCTCGTCGTTACCGGCAAGGTGCAGCCGATCCCGGTGAAGACCCGCCCGCTCAGCGAGGCGCAAGCCGCGCTCGACGACCTGCGCACCGGCAAGACCGTCGGCCGCACGGTGCTGGTGCCTTAAAGTTCGGCCTGAATTTTCTTCACCAGCTCGGCGAGTTCGGGCTGGGCGTCACGCCGCATTTTCTCGGCGAGTTTCCGTTCCGCCTTTCCGCCCCCTCCGCGCCGCGCACGTTCAGCGGAGAGGATCGCCTTCAGTGCACGGTACGCGCGATCAAGATCGTCATTGACGAGGATGTAATCGTACTCGCGCCAATGCTCGAGTTCTTCGATGGCGTTCCTGAGCCGCCGGTCCACGACTTCCTGATTGTCTTCGGCGCGCCGCGCCAACCGCTCGCGCAGCGCATGCGCCGAAGGCGGCAGGACGAAGACGCTGACCACATCGGCTCGTGCCGCCGCGTAGAGCTGCAACGTGCCCTGCCAATCGATGTCGAACAGCACGTCCTTGCCCGTGCGGAGCGACGCCTCGACCGGCTTCTTCGGCGTGCCGTAGCCGTTGCCATGAACCTCCGCCCATTCGAGCAGTTCGCCCTTTTTCACCATCTCGTCGTAGCGCGGGCGATCGATGAAAAAATAGTGCCGCCCCTCGATCTCGCTGGCGCGTTTGGCGCGGGTTGTCACCGAGACCGACAACTCGACATTCTTGCTCTCATCTTCGAGCAACATCCGCGTCAGCGTCGTCTTGCCGGCGCCGGAAGGCGATGACAACACAAACATCAGGCCGCGCGGCTTCGCGGCCCTGCGTGTCCTGGGCCTTGCGGTTTTCCCGGCCGCACGCTTGCGCGGCACGGTCCTCTTGCGCTTCGCCGTCGCAGCCTTCTTTGCGGCTTTTTTCCTGGCGCGCTTCATTCGAGGTTCTGCACCTGCTCGCGAAACTGATCGACCGTCGCTTTCAGTTCGAGGCCGATCGCGGTCAGCGAGGCGTCGTTCGCTTTCGAACACAGCGTATTCGACTCGCGATTGAACTCCTGCGCGAGGAAGTCGAGCCGCCGCCCGACCGCGCCGCCGTTCTTCAGCAGGTCGCGCGCCGCGGCGATATGGGTCACGAGCCGGTCGATCTCTTCGCGGACATCGACCTTCGCGGCGATCAGGAGCGCTTCCTGATGCAGCCGGTCGGGATCGAATTTCGTGCCGGTGTCGAGCAACGCTGCGATCTGCTCGGCGAGCCTGGCACGGATCGCTTCGGGTTTGCGTGCGGGCGACGCTTCGGCCGCCGCCACGAGCCGCGCGATCTCATCAATTCGCCCCGCAAGAATGGCGCGTAGCGCTTCGCCCTCCCCTCGCCGGGCCACGATCAGATCGGCGAGCGCGCGGTCGAAGCCCGCGACAATCGCGGCCTCGGCTTTCTTCTTCTCGTTTTCGTTTTCTTCCGCCTCGACGACTTCGATCACGCCCTTCATGCCGAGGATGCCGTCGAGCGACGGCGGCTGAGCGTTCACTTTTGTGGCCACCACGCGCATCGTGTCGATGACAGCGGCGAGCACTTCTTCATTCACGCGAACCGCACTGCTTGCGCCCTCGCGCTTCACGTCGAGCGTTGCCGAGACCGCGCCGCGCGCGAGTGCCTTGGCCGCCGCCGCCCGTACAGGGGGCTCCGCGGCGTCCCAGCCCGGCGGCATCCGAAGCCGCAGATCGAGCCCTTTGGAATTGACCGACTTGATTTCCCAGGCCCAGGCATAGGGCCCGCTCGTGCCGTGAAGGCGGGCGAAACCGGTCATGCTGGCGAGGGACATGGAATGAGAATCCGCGCAAAAGTGAAGGCGCGCGGACCTTAGAAGGGCACGTCTATGCTCTCAAGGCCTACGACAGTGACACGAGCCACATTCCGCTCATTCCCGCGCCGCGCTGGCGAGCGAAGCGAGCGGCCAGCGCGGCCACTAACATTCGCCGCGCCGGGCACTCGCCCCAAACCGGGCTCGTCGGCGCGGCAAGCGGGAATCCAGTTCTGGGTCCCCGCTTTCGCGGGGACGAGCGGAGATGCTGCTTACTGCGTGCGGCTGCCCTTGGGCAGTTCGCCGGCGCGGCTGGCGCCCTTGTCCGAGGGACGATTGACCGGCGTCGGAATGCCGGGCGCGGCGGATTTTGGCGCGCCGTTGTCCTTTTGCGCCGCCTTGTCGGCAGGTGCGTCCTTGACCGTGGCTTCACCTGGCGGCGGCGCCGCGGCCGGAATGGTCGCCTGTTCCTTCTGATACTGCCGCCAGCGCGATACGTTCTTCAGGTGCTGGTCATAGGTCGCTGCAAAGACATGCCCGCCCGTGCCGTCGGCCACGAAATAGAGTTCCTTGGTGCGCGACGGATTGGCAACCGCTTCGAGCGAGGCGCGGCCCGGATTGGCGATCGGCCCCGGCGGCAGGCCTTCGATCGTGTAGGTGTTGTAGGGCGTTGGCCGCTCGACATCGTCGCGCGTGAGCGGGCGGCCAAGCGTCCCTTTGCCGCCCACCAGTCCGTAAATGATGGTCGGATCGGATTGCAAACGCATCCGCCGATTCATGCGATTGATGAAGACGGCGGCGACGCGCGTACGCTCGTCGGCCTTGCCGGTTTCTTTTTCGACGATGGACGCGAGCGTCACGAACTCGTTCACCGTTTTGATCGGAATATCCGACGCGCGGCGCTCCCACGTTTCCTGCACCAGCCGCTTGTGCGCCGCCTGCATGCGCGTCAGCACCTGCTGGCGCGTGGTGCCGCGCGTGACCTTGTAGGTTTCCGGCAGCAGCGTCCCTTCCAGCGGCACGCTCGCAATCTCGCCGGTCAGCACGTCGCTTTCCATCAGGCGCTGCACGATCTGCTCACTCGTCAGGCCTTCCGGGATGGTCACCACGTGCAGGATCGAACGGCCTTCAACCAGCGTGTCGAGCACCTCGCTCATGCTGACACCGGGATCGAAGAGATACTCTCCGGCCTTCACATCGCTCGTCTTGCCGGAGATCGCAGCGCCCGCGACAAACACCATCGGGATATCGATGACGCGCTCGCGGCGCAGCAACTCGGCGACGTCGCGGATGCCCGCTCCGCGCGGAATGACGACGGTGCGCTCGCGGTCGAGCGGGCCGGCGGCTTCGAACTTGTTGTTGCCAAGATAGAGGCCCGCTCCGGCGGCGATGATCGCCAGCACGATGACCGTTAGGATCGCGTTGCCGATGACGACAAGCGGGTGGCGCGCGCGGCGCGACGGCGGCGGCGGCATGCGCTCAGGCGCGATTGCCTGGCGCGGGCTGCGCGGGTGTTGGCCGTGGCGATGATGCCCGTGCCCGTGATCATGCCCGTGGTCGTGCCCGGCCATTGCGTCCCTGTTGAAATCCCCGAAACGCGCCGCGCCCCCGCGCCTGCACGTTTAACCCCACTACCCCGAAGCCGTCTCGCTGATCTTATTGGAAAATATGGCGAAACCGGCGCATCCGCCTCTTACGACGACGCCCGCCGGAATACAAGCGAAGCGTTGGTTCCCCCGAAGCCGAAGGAGTTCGACAGTGCAACATTGATCTCGCGTTTCACCGGCTTATGCGGTGCGAGGTCGATCGCAGTTTCCACCGAGGGATTGTCGAGATTGATCGTTGGAGGAGCGATGTTGTCGCGCATGGCAAGCAACGAGAAGATCGCCTCCACCGCGCCGGCGGCACCCAGTAGGTGCCCGACCATCGACTTCGTGGACGACATGGTGATCTTGCCGGCGGCGTTGCCGACCATGCGCTGCACGGCGCCGAGTTCGATCTCGTCACCGAGCGGCGTCGAGGTGCCGTGGGCGTTGATGTAATCGATTTCGTCCGGCGTGATTCCGGCACGCTTCACCGCCGCCTGCATACAGCGGAACGCGCCGTCGCCGTCGGGCGTCGGCGCGGTGATGTGGTACGCATCGCCCGACATGCCGTAGCCGATCAACTCGCCGTAAATTTTCGCGCCGCGCGCCTTTGCGTGCTCGTACTCCTCGAGCACCACGACACCCGCGCCCTCACCCATGACGAAACCATCGCGGTCTTTGTCGTAGGGGCGCGATGCTTTCTCCGGCGTGTCGTTGAAGCCGGTGGACAGCGCACGCGACGCCGCGAAGCCTGCGAGCGCAAGACGGTTCACCGGCGATTCCGTGCCGCCCGCCACCATCACGTCGGCGTCGCCGAGTGCGATCAGCCGGCCCGCATCGCCGATGGCATGCGAGCCGGTCGAGCACGCCGTCACCACCGCGTGGTTCGGTCCCTTGAGGCCGTGCAGGATCGAGACATAGCCGCCGGCGAGATTGATCAGGCGGCCGGGAATAAAGAACGGAGAGACGCGGCGCGGCCCGCGCTCTTTCAGTGTGACCGCCGTCTCCGCGATACCGTCGAGGCCGCCGATGCCGGAGCCGATGAGGACACCCGTGGCGTTCCGGTCGTCGTCCGACTTCGGCTGCCAGCCGGCGTCGTTCAGCGCCTGGGTCGCGGCCGACATCGCAAAGATGATGAAGTCATCGACCTTGCGCTGCTCCTTCGGCTCCATCCATTGGTCGGGATTGAAGGTGCCGTTCGAGCCGTCGCCGCGCGGAATGATGCAGGCGATCTTGCAGGGAAGATCCCCGACCTCGAAGGTCTCGATCTTCCTTGCGCCGCTCTTGCCGTCGAGGATGTTCTTCCAAGTGACGTCGACGCCGCAACCGAGCGGCCCGACGATACCCATGCCTGTGACGACGACACGCCGCATCAAAACCTCCGCACACCGGCGGCATACGCCACCGGTCCGGGCCGGGCCGGGGTCAGCCCCGCTCCGGCTGAAGCCTGATCAGGCCGCGTTCTTTTCGAGAAACTTGACCGCATCTCCGACGGTCAGGATCGTTTCCGCCGCGTCGTCGGGAATCTCACAGCCGAACTCTTCCTCAAAGGCCATGACCAGCTCGACGGTATCCAGGCTGTCCGCGCCCAGATCATCAATGAAGCTCGCCTTGTCGTTGACCTTCTCGGCGTCGACGCCCAGGTGTTCGACGACAATCTTTTTTACGCGCTCCGCAATGTCACTCATCGATTCACCCTAATTCGTCCGCTCGTTGATTTCATACACGCCAAAGCAGGCGCGCGGCTACTTCTTCGTTGTCCGATTGCGGTGGGCCTCTGTCCGACGCGTGACTGCCCCTCGCCCCGCGAAGCTTTTGTCCGTTACCATACCGGAAAAGCCTTGGCTAGCGCAGCAACAACGCGCAAGCCGTTGAAATTCCTCATATCATCGCCATTCCGCCGTTGATATGGAAGGTCTGGCCGGTGACCCAGCCTGCCTCGTCGGAGGCGAGATAGACAACGGCCGCGGCCACGTCCTCGGGCGTGCCAAGCTTCTTCATCGGCACCTTCTCGAGAATGCCCTCACGGATTTTTTCGCCCAGCGCGTCGGTCATGGCGCTTTTGACGAAACCCGGCGCGACGCAATTCACCGTCACATTGCGGCTCGCCACTTCCTGCGCCAGCGACTTGCTCATCCCAACCAGTCCCGCCTTGGCCGCCGTGTAATTCGCCTGCCCCGCATTGCCGGTGAAGCCCACGATCGAGGTGATGTTGATGATCCGGCCGCCGCGGCGGCGCATCATCGGATAGACGGCGGCGCGCGACAGACGGAAGGCAGCTGTGAGGTCGACCGCCAGCACCTTCTCCCAGTCCTCATCCTTGATGCGGACGAAGAGCGCGTCGCGGTTGAGACCGGCATTGTTCACGAGAATGTCCACGCGCTCCATCGCCGCCTCGGCGGCGGGAACGAGTGCTTCGACCTGTTCGCTGTTGGAGAGGTCACACGGCAGGACATGCACGCGGCTGCCGAGCTCGGCGGCGAGCGTATCGAGGGCCTCGCGCCGGGTGCCGGAGATGCCGACGGTCGCGCCCTGCTTGTGAAGGGCGCGCGCGATGCCGCCGCCGATGCCGCCGCTGGCGCCCGTCACGAGTGCCGTCTTGCCGGAAAGATCAAACATTACAGAATCCTATTCGTGATTGATCAGAAATCGAGTCTTGCCTCTCACCGAATACTTGAAGCCGTTCAGCCGGCCGTCTTGAATGCGGCAACATCGTCGGGCGTTCCGACCGTGATTGCCGGAGTTTCCTTCGAGATGCGCTTGGCGAGGCCCGAGAGCACCTTGCCTGAGCCGACCTCGACCAGCCGGGTGACGCCATTCGCCGTCAGATAGTTCACGCATTCGCGCCAGCGCACGGTCCCGGTCACCTGTGCGATCAGATTTTGCACGATCTCGGTCGGCTCGGTCGACGGACTGGCCGTGACGTTCGCCACAACCGGCACCTTTGGTGCGTTGACCTTCACCTTCGCGAGCGCCTCACGCATCGCATCGGCGGCCGGTTGCATCAGCGCGCAATGAAAGGGCGCGGACACGGGCAATATCATGGCCCGCGCGCCCTTGGCTTTCGCAATCTCGACCGCGCGCTCAACGGCAGCCTTCGCACCCGAGACGACGAACTGTCCCGGCGCGTTGTCGTTCGCGGCTTCACACACCTGCCCCTGCGCGGCCTCGGCGGCAATCGCCTTCACGTCGGCGGGCTCGAGGCCGAGGATCGCGGCCATCGCGCCCTGCCCCACCGGTACGGCCTGCTGCATGGCGCGGCCACGGATTTTCACAAGGCGCACGGCGTCGGCGAGCGCAAAGCTGCCGGTTGCGGCAAGCGCGGAATATTCACCAAGTGAATGACCGGCGACGAATTTCGCGTCGCGCTCCATGTCGACGCCTGCTTCTTCCTCGAGCGCGCGCATGGCGGCGACGGAAACCGCGAGCAGCGCGGGCTGGGTGTTCTCGGTGAGCGTCAGCGTTTCCGCGGGGCCTTCCCACATGACCCGGCTCAGCTTCTCGCCCAGCGCGTCGTCGACCTCGTCGAACACGGCGCGCGCGACCGGAAAGGCGTCGGCGAGCGCCTTGCCCATGCCGACAGCCTGGCTGCCCTGACCGGGGAACGTGAATGCGAACGTCAAGAGGGGCCCCCTCCAAATGATCGCCGAGAAAGGCCTGTGGACTGCGGGCCTGTCAAGCTGCGTGCGGTTCTGCAGCACAGGTGACAAGGCGACGACTCCGGGCGAAATATCCACTTCAGAAGCGGGTCACGCCGCCAGGAGGCCGAATTTGTCCGCCGAATCCGAGCGGCGCCTGCTTACGGCGCTGAAGCCGCGGCTGCATGCTTTCGACGATGATGCGCTCAATGCCGAACCGGCGGCGGAGTTGCTCGACGATTTCATCACGCCGGTCGAGCATTTCTTCGTGCGCAACAATGGCCGCCTGCCGCCCGAACCCGCGGGCGACACGGACACATGGACCTTGCAGATCGATGGCGAAGTCGAACGAACGGCATCGTTTTCCGTCGCCGCGCTGCGTTCGCAGTTTGAAAGCGTGACCGTAACCGCCGTGCTCGAATGCGCGGGATACGGACGCGATGCGTTCGATCCGCCGGTCGAGGGCGTGCAATGGGGCCGCGGACCGGTCGGATGCGCGCGCTGGACCGGCGTGCGGCTCGGCGACGTGCTCAAAGCCTGCGGCGTGAAACGCTCCGCCGTTTATACAGCGCACCACAGCGG
>JAICQA010000134.1 GCA_025929595.1 Xanthobacteraceae bacterium | reverse complement strand
TCGGGAATTTCACCTTCTCCCACACACGCCATTCGTGCTCGTGGCGAACATTCGCCGCCTCGATGGAATAGGCGCCCGCCTTCACTTTCAGCATGAGATCGACGATCGCCTCAAGCGGGGCGTCGGAGACATGCGGCACGTGCCAGCTGCCGAAGCAGATGTGGTAGCGGATGTTGTCCCCGGGAATGCCACGCAGTGCATGATTCAGCGCGTCGACACGAAGCTCCGCCCATTCGCGGTACCGCGCCGGGCTCTGCTGCATCAGGTAATCGTACATGTTGGCGAGGACGGCATCGTCGACTTGCAGCACGAGCCCGGCGTTATGGATTTCGAGATACTCCTCGCGCAGGGCGTCGGCGATCGCGAAAACATATTCGCGCTCGGTGCCGTAGAATTCGTTCTCGGCATCGTAGCCGGTGCTGGCCGGCGCAACCGCCGTGAGGAAACCTTCCTGCGCCTTGTTCGCGGCGAGCGCGCCCTTCAAGTCGCGGATGTTGCGGCGGACGGCATCGTGGCCGGTGTACTGGATCGGGGCGACGCAGGCATCGCCCGGCGATCCCTTCACGCCGCGCGGAAACTCGGCTTCCATGAATTCACGGAAACGAACGCGGTCACTGCCAAGCCAGACCGCCTCGTAAATCTTGTCCGGGCGATGCTCGAAGCCGCTCATGCGTTCGAGCACATAGTTGGCCCAGCTCGACTTGCCGTATTCACCGTCGTTCACGACATCGACGCCGGCCGCAAGCTGGCGCTTCACCACGTCATTGGTGGCCGTCCGCACGGCATCGTGAAATTTCTGCACCTCGCCCCGATTGTCCCTGGCGCTCGCGGCGAGTTTCCGAAGCTCGGGCGTCCGGATGATGCTGCCGACATGGGTCGTGAGAATACGGTCGTCGCTGCGTCGCATAGTTACTCCTGGAGACACTCAAGCGGCCTTGCGGCCCCACAATTCGCGGCTCGCGATACGCGCGCCTTCGGCGAGCGCTTCGAGCTTGGCCCATTGGATCGTCGGATGGACGCGCCGCACATGCGGCGACTGCGCGAAGCCGCAGTCGGTGCCGCCGATCACGTTCTCGCGGCCTACGATCTTCGCGAGCCGCACGAGGCGCTCGGCGACCAGTTCGGGATGCTCGACCACGTTCGTCGAATGGCTGATGACGCCGGGGATCAGCTTGCGGCCGGCTGGGAGCTTCGCCGTCTCCCAGACGCGCCATTCATGCTCGTGGCGCGGATTGCCCATTTCGATGCAGTAGGCGCCGGCTTTCACCTGCGTCACGAGATCAACGATGTCCCTGAGCGGCACGTCGCCGATATGCGGGGTGTTAAAGCTGCCCCAGCAAATGTGATAGCGCACCTTCTCTTCGGGGATGCCTTCGAGCGCATGGTTGAGCGCATCGACGCGCACCTGCGCCCATTTGCGGAAGCCTTCGAGATTGGAGCTGCCGAATAGCAGGTCATAGACATAGGGAAGGAAGGCGTCGTCGATCTGCACATAGAGGCCGGAGTCGACGATCGTCTTGTATTCTTCGCGCAGCGCCTCTGCGACCGCGAAGATCGCCTCTTCCTCGTTCTTGTAATACTCGTTCTTGAACATCGGCACGGCGCTCGCGGGCGCCACCACCGGCAGGAAGCCTTCGACATCGACGCCCTTGAGCGACTTCTTGAAGATCTCGATGTCCTTTCTGAGCGCGGCGTGGCCGGTGTATTTCACCGGGCCGACCGTGAAGACGGTGCCGCGCTTCGGCAGCTTCTGGGTCGGGAAATACTCGGCGTAGAATTCCGGGAAGAGCTGGCGGTCGCGGCTGCCGCCTTGCGACTCGATGATCTCGCGCTCCTCGATGCCGCCGAGGCGTGCGAGCACATAGAAATTCCACGAGCGGAATTTACCGAATTCGCCGTCGCTCACGATGTCGATGCCGGCCTGCTGCTGGCGGCGCACGACCTCGTCGATCGACCGTTGCAGGAGTTCGTCGAAGGCGGCCTGATTGACTGCAAGCCCCCGCTCCATCGCGTCGATATATTCGACGAGCTTCGCCGGCCGTACCAGACTGCCGACATGGGTGGTTAGAATGCGATCCGTGTCCCGGGACATGGGTTACTCTCCTAATTCCACAATTGCCTGGTCGCGATGCGCGCGCCTTCGGCGAGCGCACGCAGCTTCGCCCACATGATCTGCGGGTGCACGCGGCGGGCGAAAGGACCCTGCGCAAAGCCGCAATCGGTGCTCGCCACCACGCGGTCGCGGCCAACGAGCTTCGCGAGCCGCACGATGCGCTCGGCGACCAACTCGGGATGCTCGACGATGTTGGTGGCGTGGCTGACAAGGCCCGGCAGCAGATACTTGCCTTCCGGCAGCTTCACCGACTCCCAGACACGCCACTCATGTTCGTGGCGGGGGTTGGCCATCTCCAGCGAATAGCCGCCGACATTCACGCGCAGCACGAGATCGGCGATGTCCTTGAACGCCACGTCGTTGGTGTGCGGGCCGTTCCAGCTTCCCCAGCAGATGTGATAGCGCGTGCGGTCCTGCGGCAGCCCCTTGAGCGCATGATTGAGCGCCTCGATGCGCAGCTCCGCCCATTTGCGGTACTCGGCGAGCGTCTTCGGCGGGACCATCACGTCATAAACGGAGGCGAGAAATGCGTCGTCGATCTGCGCGATCAGGCCAGCGTCGATCACGGCCTTGTATTCTTCATGCACGGCGTCGGCGATGGCGAAGAGCGCTTCTTCTTCCGACTTGTAGAATTCATCCGTCCGCTGCGGGACGACGCTCGCAGGCGCAACAAGCGGCATGAAAGCATCCACTGCGCCGCTGCCCGCGACGCCGCGCCTAATATCCTCGATGTCGCGCTGAATAAGCGCCTGGCCGGTGTATTTGATCGGCCCCGTCACGAACCACGAACCGGTCTTGAAGGTCTTGCCCATGCCGACGAAGCCGTAATTCGCTTCGTATTCCTCATAGAACTCGGCAAAGTCGCGCCGGTCCTTGCCGGCGACGGCGGCCCTGAACCCAGGCGTCTTGTCGTGGCGCTCCTCGAAGCCACTCAGGCGGTCGAGGATGTAGCGCGACCAGCTGATCGACTTTCCATATTCGCCGTCGCTGACGATATCGACGCCGGCCTCGACCTGCTTCTTCACCACATCGGCCACCGAGCGGCGCAGGCACTCCTCATAGGCCTTGGCGTCGTAGGGCTGACCGTCCTGCTGCTTTGCGATGAATGCGAGCAGTTCGTCCGGGCGAACCAGGCTGCCCACATGAGACGTGAGAATCCGGCCGGCGGCTTGGGCCATGGCATTCCTCCCTGCAGCGTTTTAGGTTTCGTCTTATTGGCCGGCACTGGCGCGAAACCGTGACGGCAGGTATAGTTATAAAATATAAGCAATTTGATTTCAACGCAGATGGCCAAGAGAAAAAAGCGCTCCGGAAAGAGGCGTCCCGCGGCCGCCGGGACGGCGATCAACTATAAGCTGATGGATGCCTTTGCCGGCCATCTCACGCGTGTCGTGCAGGTACGACTGTTCCAGCTCTATTTCGAGCGGCTCGGCCATCTCGGCGTCAGTCCCGGCGCGTTCGCGGTGCTCACCGCCATTTCCTCCAATCCCGGCATCCCGCATGGCGCATTGAGCGAAGTGCTCGCCGCCCACGGCCCCAACGTGACGAAGCTTGTGGACCGGCTGGTACGGGAAGGATGGGTCGAGCGGCACAAGCTGTCGAACGACCGGCGCACAACCGGACACTTCCTCACCGCGACCGGCAAGGCGAAGACGGACTTGGTGCTCAAGGCCGGGCTCGCGCATGACAAGCACGCAACCTCTGCACTGAACGCAAAGGAACGGGGGACGCTCCTGCGGCTGCTCGCGAAGCTCGACCGCGCGCTCGCCAGGGATTCCGGCCCGGTTGATTGACGGCGCGCTCAGCCGCACAGCAAGATCGCGCCCCACATCGGCGGACAAGACATGAAGGATTTCGCGGGCAAGACGGCGATCGTCACGGGTGCTGCGTCCGGCATCGGGCTCGGGCTTGCGCGCACCTTCGCGCGCGCGGGGATGTCACTCGTGCTTTCGGACATTCATCGCGAACGGCTCGACGAGGCCGTGCGCAATATGCGTTCGCTCGGCGCGAAGGCCATGGCCGTTCCGGGCGACGTATCGCAGCGCGCCGACGTGCAAAAGATCGCCGACGCTGCGCTCGAGGAATTCGGCGCGATCCATGTCGCTTGCAACAATGCGGGCGTGACGCTGCACGGCAAGCGCATCTGGGAAGTCACGCCCGAGGAATGGGACTGGATCACCGGCGTGAACCTCCATGGCGTCATGCATGGCATTCAGATCTTCCTGCCGCTCATCCAGAACCACGGCGGCGAAGGGCATATGGTCAACACTGCGTCGATCGCAGGCTTTCAGGTCGCGCCGCACAGGCGGAGCGGCGCCTATGCCGCAACGAAAATGGCCGTCGTCGCGCTCACGGAGTCGCTCTGGAACGATCTGCGCGAAACGCCGGTCGGCGTTTCAGTGTTGGCACCGGCTGCCGTGCGGACGCGCATCTATCAGTCGAATGAAAGCCGTCCCTACCGCTACGGCGGGCCCTACGAAACCGCATCGCTCAATCCTTTGCAGAAAGAGCTGGAAAGCGGGCTCGACCCCGACACGGTCGGCGAGCGCGTGCTGCGGGCGATCCAGGACCGCGAGCTTTATATCTTCACGCACATGCAGACGAAGGAATGGCTGCTCGCGCGGCACAAGCGGATCATCGATGCGTTCGATGCATGCGAGGCGTGGATTGCCGAAAACCCCGAAGAACGCACGGCGGCGCAGGTCGGCGGGCCGTTCACCGGAAACAACCGATAGCTGGCGCGCGGCAAAGCCGGTGCTAATCTCGCCCCATGACCCGCATCCTGCATCGACAGATCAAAGGCGAGCTGCCCGTCGCCGCGAGCGGCCACGGCGTTTTCATCCGCGACACCGAGGGCCGCGATTATATCGACGCGTCCGGGGGTGCCGCCGTCTCCTGCCTCGGTCATGACCATGCCGACGTGAAGGCGGCGATCCGCGAGCAGCTCGACAAGCTTCCTTACGCGCATACGAGCTTCTTCACGACCCAGGTCGCCGAAGACCTTGCCGACAAGCTGATCGCCGATGCGCCCAAAGGCCTCTCGCACGTCTATTTCGTGAGTGGCGGTTCGGAGGCGGTCGAAGCCGCGCTCAAGATGGCGCGGCAGTATTTCTACGAACGCGGCGAGAAGCAGCGGCGCTATTTCATCGCACGCCGCCAGAGCTATCACGGCAACACGCTCGGCGCGCTCTCGACGGGCGGCAACTTGGGGCGGCGCGAAATGTTCGCGCCGATCCTGATCGAGACGCATCACATCGACCCATGCTTCGCCTATCGCCACAAGCGCGCGGATGAAAGCCTCGAGCAATACGGCCTGCGCGCGGCCGACGCCCTCGAGGCGAAGATCAAAGAACTCGGCGCGGAGAACGTGATCGCCTTCGTCGCGGAAACCGTCGTCGGTGCGACGGCGGGTGCGGTGCCGCCCGCGCCCGGTTACTTCAAGCGCATCCGCGAGATCTGCGACCGCAACGGCATCCTCCTCATCCTCGATGAAGTGATGAGCGGCATGGGCCGCACGGGTACGCTGCATGCCTGCGAGCAGGAGGGCATCAGTCCGGACCTCATGACGATCGCGAAGGGCCTCGGCGCCGGCTACCAGCCGATCGGCGCGACGCTCTTGAGTCAGAAAATCTTCGACGCCTTCAAGGAGGGCTCGGGCTTCTTCCAGCACGGTCACACTTACATCGGCCATCCGCTGGCCTGCGCGGCGGCGCTCGCGGTGCAGAACGTCATTCAACGCGACCGCCTGCTCGACAATGTGAAGGAGATGGGCGCACGGCTGACGCGGCGGCTGTCCGAGCGGTTCGGCAACCATCCGTTCGTGGGCGACATTCGCGGCCGCGGGCTGTTCCAGGCGGTCGAGATCGTTGCCGACCGGTCGAGCAAGACGCCGCTCGACCCCGCACGGAAAACCCATGCGCGGATCAAGAAAGAGGCCATGGCGCGTGGCCTGATGGTCTATCCATCCGGCGGAACGGCCGACGGTATCGCGGGCGATCATGTCCTGATCGCCCCGCCTTTCATTTCCGATGCCGCCGTGATCGACCAGATCGTGGAAAGGCTTGGGGATTCCGTCGATGCGGCGACCGCCGATTCCGTATGACGGCCCCCAATCCCTAGGCTAGCCTAGTGGGCAGGACGGCGGGGCCAGCCTCCGCCCAGCCTCAAGGGAGAGAGAAAACATGCATGTTCGTTTCGGCGTTTTCGGCGCAACGCTCGCGCTCGGACTGACGGCGCTTGCAACTCCGGGCGTCGCCCAGCAGAAATTCGTCACCATCGGCACCGGCGGCGTAACCGGCGTCTATTACGCGGTCGGCGGCGCGGTGTGCCGCCTGCTCAACAAGGACCGCGCCAAGCACGGCATCCGCTGCTCGGTGGAATCGACCGGCGGCTCGGCATTCAACATCAACACGATCCAGGCGGGCGAACTCGATTTCGGCATGGCGCAATCCGACGTCGCCTTCAACGCGATCAAGGGCGAAGGCCAGTACAAGGGCAAGGCGTTCGGCGATCTGCGCTCGGTCTATTCCGTGCATCCGGAGCCCTTCACCGTGCTCGCGCGCAAGGAAGCGAACATCGCGAAGTTCGAGGACTTCAAGGGCAAGCGGTTCAACGTCGGCAATCCGGGCTCGGGCACGCGAGCGTCGATGGAGCAACTCCTCAGTGCGATGGGCTGGAAGCTCTCGGACTTCTCGCTCGCGTCGGAGTTGCGAGCCGACGAGCACGGGCCGGCGCTCTGCGACAACAAGATCGATGGATTCTTCTATGCAGTCGGCCATCCGTCGGCGAACATCCAGGACCCGACGACGACCTGCGCGGCGCAGCTCGTGTCGCTGACCGGTCCCGCGGTCGAAAAGCTCGTCAAGCAGTATCCGTATTACGCCAAGGCGACGATCCCCGGCGGCATGTATGCGAACAATCCGAAGCCGACCGAGACCTACGGCGTGCTCGCCACGCTCGTGACCTCCGCCAAGGTGCCCGACGCTTCGGTCTATGAGCTGGTGAAAGCGACGTTCGAGAATTTCGACGAGTTCAAGAAGCTCCACCCGGCATTCGCCAATCTCAAGCCCGAAGAGATGGTCAAGAACGGCCTGTCCGCGCCGCTGCATCCGGGCGCCGA
>JAICQA010000180.1 GCA_025929595.1 Xanthobacteraceae bacterium | reverse complement strand
CGGATGCGGTCGCTCAATGTGTGCAGGTTGTCGCCATCGACCTTCGGCAGTTGAGCGAGCATGGTGGCGGTGAGGTCGCGGACTTCAAGACTGCCACCGAGCAGAAGTTCGAGCGCGTGGCGCACGCTGCCACCGCTCGCGCCGGCGGCCGCCAGGATACGATCGCGCGGAAGCTCGGGGTCCTTCGATGCAATGTCTTCCAGCGCGCGTGCGACATCCGCCGTCGAGAGTGGCCGCAGGATCAGGCGGCGGCAGCGCGAGCGGATGGTCGGCAGGAGCCGCCCGGGCGAATGCGAAATGATGATGAGCAGCGAATTTGCAGGCGGCTCTTCCAGCACCTTGAGCAAGGCGTTGGCCCCTGCCCTGTTCAGCTCGTCGGCGGAGTCGACGATGCAGACGCGGTAGCCACCATAGGCCGGGGTGGAGCCGAAGAAGGTCACGGTGCGCCGTACGTCCTCGACGCGGATCTCGGAGCGCAATTTCTTCGTATCTTCATTCCAGACACGACGCAGGACGAGCAAGTCGGGATGCGCGAGAGCTTCGACCTGCCGGCTCACCGGATGATCCGGCGAAATGTCGAGGCTGGCGGGCGTGTCTTTGCCGCTGCTGCCGGCGAGGACGAAACGGGCGACGCGATACGCGAGCGTCGCCTTGCCGATTCCTTCAGGACCACCAATCAGAAGCGCGTGTGGGAAACGACCGACGTTCAATGCCGTCCGAAGCGACGCCTCGGCGTCGTCATGCCCGTAGAGGGATTTCGTTTCGCGCGGATGCGGCGCTCCGTCGAGGCGATCTGCCTCTTCAATCTCGCTCACAAGCTCGCTCGCGGCGTGGCGATGGCCCCGGCGGGGCGCAGGAAACGTTCGGACACCTGCATCCAGATACGCACGGCAATCGCGTCGGCGCCCGGCGATCCATCGACGAGCACGCAGCGCTCCGGCTCCTGCTCGGCGAGATCGCGATAGGATTCGCGCAGCAGACGGTGATATTCGAGGTGCTCGGCTTCAAAGCGATCGACTGCATTGCCGCGGGTGGCGACGCGGCTCAGCCCGATCTCGGGCGGTACGTCGAGAATGAAGGTGACGTCCGGGCGGGTCTCGCCGACGACGAGCCGTTCGAGCGCGCGAATGAGGCGCTGATCGACGTTGCCGAGCGAGCCCTGATAGACACGCGTCGAGTCGATGAAGCGATCGCATACGACCCAGGCGCCACGCGCCAGCGCCGGCCGAATGGTGGTGCTCACGTGATCGTCGCGCGCGGCCGCGAACATGAAGGTCTCCGCCTCAGGCCCGAGCGGCTTCGCGATGCCGCTCAGCAGCAGATGACGGATGGCTTCCGCGCCCGGCGAACCGCCGGGCTCACGCGTTTGAATGACCTCATGGCCGCGCAGCTTCAGGCGCTCGGCCAAGCGCTTCGCCTGGGTCGACTTGCCCGAGCCCTCGCCGCCTTCGAACGTGATGAACCGGCCTTGCTGCCTCATCGTCGGCTCAGTTCTTCAGGACCTTGTTGATGCCGCGCCTGATCCAGCCGCCGGCGATTTCCGTGGTGCTGTCGAGGGCGCGCTGGATGAGCGATCCTTCTCCGATGTCGGCTGCCGCGTAAAGTGGTACTTCGAGTGCGATATTGTCGCCGCGCATGACACGCAGACGCGCGATCTGGTCGCCTTTGGCAATCGGCGCGGTCACAGGACCCCGATAATGCACGCGGGCGACGAATTTGTCGCCGCCGCCGCGCGGGCTGAGGAGATGAATTGGGCCTTTGCCGATCACCGGCACGTAGCGGCTGTCCCCGCCAAACACACGAACCTCGGCAATATTGACCCCGGCCGAGAACAAGCGGCGCGACTCAAAGCTGCGGAAGCCCCATTCCAGCAGGCGTTTGGCGTCGTTGGCGCGATCCTTCGGCGTCTCGGCGCCGTGTACGACGACGATCAGGCGCTGACCTTCCTGCACGGCGGAGCCGACAAGGCCATAGCCGGACTCCTTGATGTAACCGGTTTTCAGCCCGTCGGCGCCAATGTTCATTTCCAGCAGCGGATTGCGATTCTGCTGGCGGATCTTGTTCCAGGTGAATTCGGGCTGACCGTAGAATTTATAGAACTCCGGATAGGTGCGGATCAGGTGCGAGGCGAGCGTCGCGAGATCGCTCACGGAGATCACCTGTTTGGAGTCCGGCAAGCCGGTCGAATTGCGGAAATTGGCGCTTCGCAGGCCTAGCTCTTTCGCGCGCGCATTCATCATGCGGGAGAACAGGTCCTCGTTGCCGGCAATTGATTCGGCGAAGACGATGCAGGCGTCGTTGCCCGACTGGACAACGGCGCCCTGGATGAGATCGACCACCGCAATACGGCTGTGGACCGGCGCAAACATGGTGGATCCGCCCGCCGGCGCGCCGCCGCGGCGCCAGGCGTCGACGCTGACCACGAGCTCTTCTTCCAGCTTCAGCTCGCCGTTCTTGATTTCGTTGAAGACGATTTCCATCGTCATGAGCTTGGCAAGGCTTGCCGGCGGCCAAGGCTCGTCAGGGTTCTTTTCGAAGAGAACGGTGCCGCTCTCGTGATCGACGAGGATGGCGTGCGAGGCGTTGATCTGGAAGTTGGGCTGGAACTGGGCGTGTGCGGGGAATGCAAGTGCGATCGCGCCGGCACTGAACAGCGCCATGACGCAACGGCAGATGGCGGTTTGCAGGAGGGCCGGATAATTCGCCCGCATGATCTTGCTCCGCACCCCCGCCCACTTTCCCTAGCAAGCGAGGCCGTACAGGATCAATGCCTTCAGTAAAGTCCGCGTCCGCTGCTCACAGAAGGAGACATTGCGCTGGCGGGAATGAAGCGAGGGGCATTGCCTGCGCCGAAGGCTGCGCGTGGCTGAGGGGCGGAAATTGTCGCCACTTGCGTCGGTTCTATGGATGGCCCGGTCCCGGTCGGATAGCGGCCAAGCTCGAAGGGCCGGATGGATGGCGTCGGGACGTCGGCCACGCGGCGTGCCGGGACGGCTTCAGGCATTGCAGGGACGAATGGTCCGCCGATTGCGGCGAGCATCACATTCGACGGTGCGGGCGCCGGCTGGCCGTCGTGGCGGAGCGTCGCCATCAGCTTGCGATCGTCGGAGCCGTCGAGCGAAGCGCGGCCGACATATTCGACGCGAACGCGGGCGAGCCCGTTGCCGCGGAATCCGAGAACATCCGCCGACTTTTTCGAGAGATCGATGAGGCGGTTATCCTTGAACGGCCCGCGGTCATTGATGCGCACGATCACCGAGCGGCGGTTGGAGAGATTGGTCACGCGGACGTAGCTCGGGATCGGCAAGGTCGGATGCGCCGCGGTGAGCGAGTCCATGTCGAAGATTTCGCCGTTTGCGGTGCGGCGGCCGTGAAAGTCGCGGCCGTACCAGGACGCGATGCCTTCGGCGCGGTAGTCGGGATCGACTTCAGGCGTATAGGTGCGGCCGGCGACTGTATAGGTATTGCCGACGCGATAGACGCCGCCGCCCTTTGGAACGACCTGCCCTTCTTCAACGACGCGCGGGCTGGCAGGAACGCCATAAACCGGGTCGACCATCCGGGAGATCGGACCGACATTGCAGTTGGCAGTGAGCAAAGACAGCGCGGCTGCGAGCACGAGCTGCGCGGTTGCGCGCCTCGATATCCGCGTCGAAGTGTGAACTTGCCCCATGCCGCCCCGGCCGAGAAACCGCCTGAACCCGGATGGTAGCCCGGATTCCCCTGCTTTCTTGTATCAGAACGCGCCCGGACTGGGGCAAAAGTAGGACTCGCCGGAGGGCATGGTTAACTTTGCCTGATCTTCAGCGGCTGGTGCTTGCAATCGAGGGGGCAAGACTTCATCTGGTCGCGACGGAGGGGTGGCCGAGTGGTTTAAGGCAGCGGTCTTGAAAACCGCCGTGCCTGCAAGGGCACCGTGGGTTCGAATCCCACCCCCTCCGCCAGCATATTCAAAATTGGAAGGAGCCAACGTGTCCAAACGCGCCCGCGACGTTGAAAAGAATTATCGCCTCCCCGATTTCGTTGCGAAACTGCGGCGCCTTGCGGACGCCCTTGAAGCGAGCGAGCGGTTTGAAATCCAGATCGCGGGTGAGCGGGTCCAGGTCCCGGCGCGCGCGACCTTCAATATTGAGCACGAGCGTGGCGACGGCGAGGAAGAGATCGAATTTCAGATCAAGTGGCAGAACGATTAATCCGCCGCGTGCCGGAAACCGATGCTTCTGCCCCACTTCCTCGGTGTATCCCCCGTGCGGGGGATGAAAAATGCCGGCACTTTGATTGCTATGCGCCCGGCTCAGGACTTGGCGAACGTTTGCGGTCTCCGATGAAAGTCGATGTCGACCCAGAACAACTCTCCGGAGTGATCGGAAAAATCTACGACAGCGCGCTCGACCCCGCATTGTGGCCGGAGGCGCTGGAAGGCGCGTGCGCGCTGATCGGTGGAGCGCTCGGCTATATCGCTCTGTTCGATCAGCGCAACCGGCACATGCGGCTGCTCTGCCAATGGGGTGGCGACGCGCACATGATGCGCAGCTATGCGGCGCTGATTCCTCATATGCCGTTTTGGGAGATCATGACGGAATACCAGATCGGTCAGATCACCAATACCGTCGACATGCTGAAACGAAGCGGCCTGACCGAAGACGAGATGCTCGACACAAAGTTCTTCAGGGAATGGGCGCAGCCCAACGGATTGCGCGACGTCTTGGCGGGCATCGTTGTCAAAGTGAACGAGCGAGTCGCTTCGTTCAACCTTCACACGCCGCTGACGCGCGATGCCGTCGGCCCGCGCGATGTGGCCGTGATGGCCCTGCTGCTTCCGCATGTGCGGCGCGCGGTGACCATTGCGGACATGCTGGACATGAAGTCGCTTGTGAATGAAGCACTTGAGACAACGCTGAACGCTCTTGCCTCGGCGGTTGTCCTGGTCGACGCCACCGGCTCAATCTTGCAAGCGAATTGGGCGGCGCAAACCATGTTCTCGATGGGCGGACCGATCCTGTCGCTGCACGGGAAGCTCGGCACGCATCGCGCGGATGCCACACATGCGTTGCGCGCCGCCATCGTTCGTGCGGCGGACGATGAAAGCATGCTCGGCTATGGCGGGATCGGCGTGCCCATTCCCGGACTCGATCAGAACATGGTCATCGTTCCGTCGGTCGCGCACGTCTTTCCTCTCAAGTCCGGAAATTTGCGGCCGGGCCTCGCGCTAGGCGCCGCAGCGGCCGTGTTCGTGACACCGCCGGGCGAAAACACGCCACCGCCGTTTGAAACCCTGGCCGCACTTTACGACCTGACGCCAACCGAAGCCCGCGTCATGGTCGAAATTGCGTCGGGCAAGAACCGCGCGGCAACCGCAGAGGCGCTCGGCATTGCCGACTCGACGGTCAAAACCCACCTCGCCCATGTGTTCGAAAAAACCCGAACGTCCGAACAGGCCGAGCTGGCGAAACTGGTTGCGAATCTTACTCCGCCGGTCATTGCGCACGACCGGCGCGGGAGATAACGGACGGCGCGCGTCTCAGTATTTGTAATTGATGCCGAGGCGGACGATGTGATCGCGGTGTTTGAACCTGTAGTCGAAGAAGCTCCCCGGAGATAACGGATCGGTCAGGCGCACGCTGTCGCTGCCGAGGTCGATGTAAAGATATTCGATTTTCAGCGACCAGCTACCTTGCCACGCGTGTTCAGCACCGGCGCCAATCGTCCAGCCAGTTTTTGTCTTCTTCAATGAGCCGACATAGTGGCCGTCACACGCGCCACCAAAGAGAATAAAGCAGACGCTGGCACTGTCCTGCACGCCGCCATACGCGAGGCCACCGGTGAGGTAGTAGATGGTGCGGTCGGTCGAGGTGAAACCAAATCTCGCCCGCAACGTACCGAACCAATCGAGGTCTCCAGACGCGGTTAAGTCCG
>JAICQA010000363.1 GCA_025929595.1 Xanthobacteraceae bacterium | reverse complement strand
GGCACGGACGGCCGCTACACGTCGCCCTACCAGGTCGTGCGCGCGCTCGGGCTTTTTGCCGCCGTCGCCGCCGAAATCCTGCCGGTCGACACGGTCTATCCGAACTTCCGCGATCTCGACGGCCTGCGCATCGAATGCGAGGAAGCCCGCCGCGACGGCTTCGCAGCGAAGATGGCAATCCATCCGGCGCAGGTGCCGGTCATCAACGCCGTCTTCACGCCCGCGCCCGAAGCGGTCGAGCGCGCAAAGGCCGTGGTCGCCGCCTTCAAGAATAACCCCGGCGCCGGCGTTGTCGCGCTCAACGGTGAGATGCTCGACCGGCCGCATCTGATCAAGGCCGAGCGGCTGGTCGCCCAGGCCCGCGCCGCAGGCGTCGCCTGATTACTTCGGCCGGATCATCTCGAACTGGTCGAGCACAACGGCATAATTGCGATAACCGCAACGCGCGATCGGCTTCATCGCGGCCGTATCGAGAATGCCGTTCCGGATGAATTGCTCGTCGATGTGAATGCCGACAACCTTGCCGATCACAATCTGCCGGTCGGCGAGAGTCGCGTCTTCGTCGCCGAGATTGACGATCTTCACCAGCCTGCATTCGAGCGCGCACGGCGACTCCGCGACGCGCGGCGGCTTCACAAGCTTTGATTGGGCTGCCGTAAGGCCGGCCAGCATGAACTCGTCCACCTCGCGCGACACCGTCGCCGACGTCGCGTTCATCTGCTCACGCAATTCCCACGTCGCGAGGCTGCACACGAATTCGCGCGTCTCGGAAATGTTGGCGATGGAGTCCTTGTGACCCTCGCTCGCGAACATCACGCAAGGCGGCTTCGACGACACGCCGTTGAAATAGGAGTACGGTGCGAGGTTGAGTTCGCCCTTCGCGCTCAGGGAACTGATCCAGCCGATCGGCCGCGGCGCCACGATCGCCTTGAACGGATCGTGCGGCAGGCCGTGATTGTTGCTGGCGGTTTCGTAAAACATCAGAGCGTCGTCACGATATCGGCGAGGTTCGGGCGCGGCCGGTCCTCGCGCGCCCCGCCCGGCGTGCCGATATGGATGATGCCGGCCACTCGCTCGTTCGGGCCGACGCCGAGCAGATCGTTGCAGCTCCGGTCGTATGCGAGCCAGCCGGTCAGCCAGTTCGCGCCAAAGCCGAGCGCGTGCGCTGCCGTGACGAGATTCATGCACACCGCACCCGCCGAAAGGATTTGCTCCCACTCCGGAATCTTCACATGCTCGCCGGCACGCGAAACGACCGCGACGATCAACGGCGAGTTCACGAAGCGCGCTCGCTCCTTCTCGATCTGGTCCGGCGTCGCTTGTGGATGCTCCCTGCGGAAGCAGTCCACGACCGCCTTCTCCATCGCCGCGCGGCGCGCCTTCGGCAGCACGATCATGCGCCAGGGCACGAGCTTGCCGTGATCCGGCACGCGTGCCGCCACGGTCAGCAGCGTTTGCAGTTCGGCATCGTTCGGGCCGGGCTCGACGAACTCCGGAATGTTCGGCGAGCGGCGGGTCTTCAGCAGTTCGAGTGCGTCGGCCATGCGAGTCGTCGCTTCCTTCTTTCGGACGCACCTAGCACGCTATCCGGCGATCCTCCATTCACACCAACCGATTGGAATTGCTTGCAACTGCGGTCTTTCCAACGGTCTTGCTTTCGCCGCCACGAGAGGCGAAAAAGACCGCTATGCACCGCATTTCGGGTCTGCGCGCGACCGCTCCGCTTCGCCGCCTCGCCGGCTTGGCGGGTGCGGCGCTGGTGCTCGCGCTCCTGCCCGCTCCGGTTGCTGCGCAGGTCGCGCCATTTTCCGGCCGGCCCGGCACGATGTTTTCGCCGCCGCCCGCGCCGCCGGCGCAAGCCGCGCCGCCGCGTCCGGCGCTCGGCAGCACGCGCGAGCCGCATCAGACGATTCCGCAGGTCGCGCCCGGCAAGATTCCGCTCGCGCTCGCCGCCCGCTATTCAGACGACGGCCCTTTCATTCCGCGCGGCTTGCACTGGCGCGTGTTCTTCGCGAAGCCCGACGCCTCCGGCGCGCCGTCGCTCGCCGCCGAGGCGAAAGACTCTTACCCCGTCTTCGCGCTCGCGCCCGGCGACTACGTCGTGCACGCGAGCTACGGTCTCGCCTCCACCACGCGCCGTGTGCAACTCGGCAACGAAGGCAAGCGTGAGACGCTGGTCGTGCCCGGCGGCGGCCTGCGCGTGCAGGGCCGTGTCGGCGAATTCGCCATCGCCTCGCAGCGCCAGCGCTTCGATGTGTATGAGGGCAGCTTCCTGCAACGTGGCGGCTCGGGTGCGCCGACCGGCGGCCGCGCCGAACGTCCCGCGGTCGTGCGCAACGCCATTCCCGGCGACATCGTGCTCCTGCCCGCCGGTGTCTATTACATCCAGTCGACCTACGGCGAAGGCAATTCCGTGATCCAGGCCGACGTGCGCATCGAGCCCGGACGCCTCACGGATGCGACCGTCAACCACCGCGCCTCGCAGATTACGCTGAAGCTCGTGAGCGCGACAGGCGGCGAAGCGATCGCGAACACGCAGTGGTCGGTGCTGACGCCGGGCGGCGACTCGATCAAGGAGTCGATCGGCGCGTTCCCGAGCGTCGTCTTGGCCGAGGGTGAGTATGTCGCCGTCGCGCGCCACGACGGGCGCACCTACCAGCAGAATTTCCGCGTCGACTCCGGCCGCGACCGCGAAATCGAAGTGCTGGCGCGCTAAATACCTTCGCCCTCTCCCCGTTTACGGGGAGAGGGTGGCGAGCGGCCGGAGGCCGCGAGCCGGGTGAGGGGCAACAGCGGCTCAACCTCGCCTTATCGCCCCCGCCCCCCCCCCCCCACCCAGAGCCCCGCGGGCGGCCCCACCCCCCCCCACGGGG
>JAICQA010000225.1 GCA_025929595.1 Xanthobacteraceae bacterium | reverse complement strand
TGCGCGCGAAGTATAAAGAACACGCCGGCGGCGCGAGGCGGGGCCGCCGGCGTGTCCAGGCGCCTTAGCGGAACTGACTCGCCAACAACTCGAGCCGCTTCGGCGCTTCCCTTGAACCGTATTGCTTCGCGCGTTCGTACCAGTCGCGTGCCTTCGTCACGTCGGGCGCGGCGCCAAGCACGCCGAGCCGCTTCAACTCGATCGGATCGTAGCTCGCCGCGAGCGCGAAGGCCGCGCGTGCGTCCTGTGCGTCGGCTGCGCGCTGCAACAGCAGGCGCGCGCTTGCGATGTCGCCCTGCATGAGCAGCTCTTCGCCGCGCTTCAGCATCGCGCCCACTTCTTCGGGCGAAATGTTGCGCGACTGCGCCTGCTGTTGCGGCGCTGGCTGCTGCGCGGTGGGCGACGTCCACTCCAGACGCATGGTCTGGCGGTCGACGACGCTGTTGTCCGGCCGTTGCAGCGACACGGAATATTCCATGACGCCGTTGAAACTGGGCGGCGGACGCAGATACGTGGTCGCGAGTTCGGCGGCGGGCAGAATCCAGCCGGTCGATCCCCACGCCTTGCCGCTTGAGAGCGTCGTGCCAGGCACCAGCCCGCCGACGACCGCATTCATGTCGCTCGTCGTGCCTTCGGCGGAGACGCCGAGCAGGATCTGGTCGGGACTGTCGGCGCTCGCGCCGGTGACGACAAGCAGCGCCTTCGCGGGTGCCGTCGGCGGCGGAGCGACCGGCGCCCGCGGAGCCGCGGGTGCCGCAATCGTCGGCGCCTGCTTCTCCTGCACGTCACCCTGTTGCGTTGCGCCAAAGAGCGACGCGACACGCGCAACGGCGCTGTCGGGCTCGGACGTGCTGCCGAGCATCGGCACGCGTTCCGTCGTCTGGTAGGCGACAAAAGCGGATGCCGTGACCAGTAGCGCGAAGGTGCCGGCGGCCCAGCCGAACGCGTTGCTCTTCTTCGCCGCCTTGGCAGCCGGCGGAGGAGGCGGCACGAAATCGGCCTTGCGCTTGCGCTGAATGCGGAAGTGCTCGGACGACAGGATTTCCTCGATGCGGTCGAGGTCGGCCTGGGTCACCGCGCTGCTGTGACCCTCGACTTCGCCCTGGCCGGTCCAGACCGGATCGTAGACATCGGCCGGTCCGAATTCTTCCGTGCGGCCCTGGTCGTAGAGGGGCGGCGCGTCGGGCGCGAATTGCTCCGCGGGCTCGCCGCCGAAGTGTGGCGATGCCGGGTAGTGCGTCGGCTCGCCGGCGGGCAGGTGAGACTCTTCGCCTTGCAGGTTGCGTTCATCGAACGAGTGATTGCGCGGGTTCGGAGCATTCATGGATGCCTCCATTGCCTCGTTTGGCTGGATCTAACGAAATCGGTCGGGCCGGTTTTCGCTATTGGCGCTCGCGCGCCTGCTTCCATTTGAGAAAGTCTTCGAACAGGCGCTCGCGCTCCTCCGGTGCAAAGGCGTTGGCCGTACCCTGGCCGCGTTGAGCGGTGACGTAAGCGTCGAACTGCTGACGCTCGTTCGACACGGCGGGCATGCGGTTCTTGGCGAGCCACTCTTCCGCGGCGTCGTGGCGCTTCCAGCCCGGCACCACGGCGGCCAGATTGGCCTCCTTCCACTTCGGATGGCGCGGCTTCTTCTGGAAGTCCTTGATGCGCGGGAAGAACGCTTCGACAAAGCGCGAGATGCGCTGATAGCGGTCGGTGTTCTTGTCCCAGTTGTAAGCGATGAGCACGCAGGACACGGCGATGGTGTCGACCTGCTCGCCCTTCGCGATGAGGTCGGGATAGTCCTCGTGGGTGAGGACGGCGGGCAGGAAATCGTCCTGCAAGGCCTTGGAGTATTTGACCGGCAGGATCTTGAAGCCTTCGGCCGACTTCAGCGTGCGCGTGGAGCCCGTTGGCTTGCCGGCGATCAGGATGGTGGCCGCGATCTCGCCGCGCTTCATGGCTTCGAAGGCGTCGGCCTGGCCCATGTTGACTTCGGTCACCTTGATGTTCAGGCGATTGAAGATTTCCTGATTTGAAAGCTGCGAACCGCTGCCGATGTCGCTGAAATTCACCTTCTTGCCGGCGAGCTGTTCGATCGAGTTGATGCCGCTGTCGGAGCGCACGATGAGGTGCATCTCCTCGTTATTGAGCTTGGCGATATAGACGATCTTGTCCTCGATCGGCCCGATCTCGTTGGTGCGCTTGAAGCGGTTCAACAGCACCGACTGGGTGATGCCGAGATCGATGCCCTTGAGAAAGCGCACGTCCTTGATGTTGCCGCCGCCGCCGGCGCCGATGATCGGCAGCACGCGGAGATTGTCGCCGTCGAGAACGGCCGACATGTCATAGGCGAGGCGGAGATAAGTGCCGTTCGGATTGCCGGAGATGATTCCGACCGTATCCTTGTTGATCTCGTAGCCGAGCCGGTTGGCGGTCTGGCCGTCCGCACGCTCGTGCTTCTTCGGCCTGCCGTCCTGGGCTGCTGCTTGATCGCTGAGAAGGAACGCTACACAGAAAATCGCTACGAACGCTGAAACCTGACGCATACAGACGCCGGCCTGCCGCGGCTTGATAGCCCGGCACAGTGCCGCTCCCTGACTGGCGGCGGTCCCAATTGCCCCGAAGACCGCCGCGTCACCCCGCGTTGTGCCGGTTCCGACTTCTCACGTGGGTCGGGTTCCGGTTCTTCTTGTTCTTGTCTGTCGTGTTTTCTTGGAACCGAATCTTCTTAGTGATTGTGTCGCGAGTTCGTGCCGATTGTGGCGAAGAAGGGGATTCGATTTTGGGTTCGCTTTTGGTTGTGCCGCGACCCGTTGATTCTGAAAGGGCGGCGCGGTGGGCGAGGGGAGAGAAAATATTTTTCTCGCGATGTCGGCTTACTGAAATTTTTCGCAATGCTTTCGCATTGCGAGCAAACTCTTCTCCAGGCCCGCAATGGAAAGTTTGATCGTCTCCGACCTGCTCGTCCAAGTGGGTGAGGTGTATTCGAGCTTCAGCTCAAAACTCCGCTTGGGCACAACTTTGAGAACTTCCTCAAAGGGCATCACTTGGTAGCGATAATCGAGTTGGTCCTTCCAGCTCATTCGCTTGCCGGAAACCCATACCACCATGTCATCGCCGACAACGCGAATGACAGGTTCGTTGCCTGCTTCACCCTCCGCCATTTCGCGCTCGATGAATACGGTTACCCGGTCGTGGCGATAACAGGTCAGCCCGAGCATCGTCGTCAATTGCTCGTCGGCCGCCGGTGTTTTCCGGCTTACCGTCTTGAACAACGTGTAGCCAGCAGTCGGCGTCTCGTCCCGACCCACCCAAGGTGTTTCGTAGAGTGGCTTGTTGAGAACCCCGAAGCGATCGATTTCGGAACGGGTCAGGTAGCGAATAGGACTCGCGGCACTGGCATAAATTAGCTCGACGAGTGCGGGATCAATTCCCATCCGTGCGGTGTACTCAAGAAGCTCGCGCCGCGTTCGTTCCTCCGTCGACCGGAGCGCCGCAGCAACCACGGCGGGATCGGCTTTGATCTTTGCACCTACACCTCGGGAAATTGCGCGCCCGGGCCGGTGAATGCCGACACGCGCTGGCGCGTCGACGATGCGCCGCGACGCGCCGAGCAGGGCGATGGCGCAAGATGAAACGCAACTTCCCTCGGCAAACCGCAATCGCGCCTGTCGATCTTCACCCTTCGCCACTAAACGGCGACAGTCTTTTGACGTCGCAACACCGGCACAACCTTGCAGCGACGTGCGGCCGACGCCTGCCGTCATTCTCAACTCGCGCAAGAGTTCGCCGGTCTTGAGTCCTTCGTCGATCCATCCGCCTTTGGAGTGGAAATAGACGGGCAAATTCCTGTTCGTTCCGTGCGCAAGGAACGTGCGCACGCGTTGCGCCGCCCCGCGATTGAAATTTCCCTCAACGGCGATCCAGCGGCTACAGCCCGGCCCGCAGGAGTTAGGCGGGCCCTCGGCGATGAAGATGAGCAGCGGGTCCGCGTCGATGCGTTGCTCGGCCGACTGGGCGAGTTGGCCGACAGAGCCGGCGGTGGGTCCGTTCGCCACTGTGATGCAGGCGAAGATCGAACATGCCAGCAACGCCGCCCGAACCATCGTCCCGCGTCCTCCCAGCCCGGGAGGAGGCTACACAACTGCCATCTTGAACTCCACCGGGGGTTGAGGCATTTCGGCCCGCAGGCAATGACTTTCCACGTGTTTCGTGGTTTTAAGTCCGCACCGGAATCACGCTTACCTGCATTCGTAGGCAGCGAGTGAGCAACAGGAGAGAAGAATGGTCGCGCTGACCTTTCCCGACGGCGCACGCCGCGAATATCCCGACAACATCACCGGCCTTGAGATCGCGAAGAGCATTTCGCCATCGCTGGCGAAGCGCACGGTGGCGATGGCGCTCGACGGGACGCTCGCCGACCTCGGCGACAAGATTTCGAAGGACGCGAAGATCGAGTTCGTGTCGCGCGAGGACCCGCGCGCGCTGGAGCTGATCCGCCACGACGCGGCGCATGTGATGGCCGAGGCCGTGCAGTCGCTCTGGCCCGGCACGCAGGTCACGATCGGCCCGGTGATCGAGAACGGCTTCTATTACGACTTCTTCCGCAACGAGCCGTTCACGCCGGAAGATTTTCCCGCGATCGAAAAGAAGATGCGCGAGATCATCGCGCGCGACAAACCCTTCACCAAGGAAGTGTGGTCGCGCGAGCAAACCAAGCAGGTGTTCCGCGACAAGGGCGAGCACTTCAAGGTCGAGCTGGTCGACGCCATCCCGGAAGATCAAAAGATCAAGATCTACAAGCAGGGCGACTGGTTCGATCTGTGCCGCGGCCCGCACATGACCTCGGTCGGCAAGGTCG
>JAICQA010000015.1 GCA_025929595.1 Xanthobacteraceae bacterium | reverse complement strand
GGATACCTTCAACCAATACTGCCCTTCGTTGAAGGCACCTCGCCCTTGGCGGAGGGGTCGATCGCGAACGCCTTGCGCAGCGCGCGCGCGAGCCCCTTGAAGCAGGACTCCGCGACGTGATGCGAATTGTCTCCATATAGGGTCTCGACATGGAGCGTGACAGCGGCATTGGTGGTGAAGGCCTGGAAGAATTCGCGCACGAGGTCGACGTCGAAATCGCCGATCTTGTCGCGCGGAAATTCGACGCGAAACACGAGCACGGGACGGCCGGAGATGTCGATGGCGACGCGCGAGAGCGTCTCGTCCATCGGCATATGCACATCGGCGTAGCGCGTGATGCCGCGCATGTCGCCAAGCGCCTGCTTGACCGCCTGGCCGAGCACGATCCCCACGTCTTCCGTCGTGTGATGGTGATCGACGTGCAGGTCGCCCTTGGCCTTGACCGTGACGTCGATACGCGAATGACGCGCCAGGAGGTCAAGCATATGGTCGAGGAAGCCGATGCCGGTCGACACATCGGCGCGCCCCGTGCCGTCCAGATTCACGGACAGGGAGATTTCGGTCTCTTTGGTGGCGCGGGTAATCTTGCCCGTGCGCATTGGCGATCTCCTTGGAATGGCGCGGGTTCTAGCAGCCCGGCTCAGGCCGCGCCACACGCCCGGCCGCGGTCCTTGCGGTGATGGTTTGCATGAATGCGGTGAATACCTAGATAACGGGGCATCGGCTGGAGCGCTTCATGAATTCCCACGCAAACGAGACGTTTCACGGCACCACGATTGTGTCGGTCCGCAAGGGCGGCAAGGTCGCCATCGGCGGCGACGGGCAGGTCACACACGGCCCCACCATCATGAAGGCGAATGCCAAGAAGGTGCGCCGGATCGGCGACGGCGGCAGCGTGATCGCGGGCTTCGCCGGGGCCACCGCGGACGCCTTCGCCCTCCTCGACCGGCTCGAAAAGAAGCTCGAGGAGCACCGCGGGCAGTTGCAGCGCGCCTGCGTGGAGCTTGCGAAGGACTGGCGCATGGACCGGGCGCTACGACGGCTCGACGCCATGATGCTCGTGGCCGACAAGGACATCAGCCTCTTACTCGCCGGCACCGGCGACGTGCTGGAGCCCGAAAACGGCATTGCCGCGATCGGATCGGGCGGCGCCTATGCGCTCGCCGCCGCGCGGGCGCTCGTCGACTCGGATCGCGATGCCGAGACGATCGTGCGCAAGAGCCTCGATATCGCAGCCGAAATCTGTATCTACACCAATCGCAACGTCGTCGTGGAGACCGTCTGATCGTGAGTATGAGTGATTTTTCCCCGCGCGAGATCGTGTCGGAGCTCGACCGCTATATCGTCGGACAGAAGGACGCGAAGCGTGCGGTCGCGATCGCGCTGCGCAACCGCTGGCGCCGGCTGCAACTCGACGACAAGCTGCGCGAGGAAGTGCTGCCGAAAAACATCCTGATGATCGGTCCGACCGGCGTCGGCAAGACGGAGATTTCACGCCGGCTCGCCAAGCTCGCCAACGCACCGTTCCTGAAGGTGGAAGCGACGAAGTTCACCGAGGTCGGCTATGTCGGCCGCGATGTGGAGCAGATCGTGCGCGATCTTCTGGAGATCGGCATCGCACTCGTGCGCGAGACCAAGCGCCGCGACGTGGAAGCCAAGGCGCATCTCGCGGCGGAAGAACGCGTGCTGAACGCGCTCGTCGGGCCCGGCGCGGGCAGTGCCACGCGCGAGAGCTTCCGCAAGAAGCTGCGCTCGGGCGAGATCGACGACAAGGAAATCGAGGTCGAGCTGCAAGGTGGCGGTGGCGGGATGCCGATGTTCGAGATTCCCGGCATGCCCGGCGCGCAGATCGGCGCGGTCAATCTCGGCGACATGCTGGGCAAGGCGTTCGGCGGCCAAAAGCGCACGCGCAAAGTGAGCGTTTCCGAGGCGCATCCGCTGCTGATGGCGGAGGAATCCGACAAGTTGCTCGACCAGGATGCCGTGGTGCGCGAAGCGATCCGGATCGTCGAGAACAACGGCATCGTGTTTCTGGACGAGATCGACAAGATCTGCGCGCGGGAAGGCGCGCGCATCGGCGACGTGAGCCGCGAGGGCGTGCAGCGCGATCTCCTGCCGCTCATCGAAGGCACGACGGTCGCGACCAAGCACGGGCCGGTGAAGACCGACCACATCCTCTTCATCGCGTCGGGCGCGTTTCACGTGGCGAAGCCCTCGGACCTCCTGCCCGAGCTGCAGGGCCGGTTGCCGATTCGCGTCGAGCTAGCCCCGCTCACGCGCGACGACTTCCGCCGGATTCTGACCGAGACCGAGGCGAGCCTGATCAAGCAGTCGGTGGCGCTGCTCGCGACCGAAAAGGTCGATCTCGTGTTCACCGAGGACGCGATCGACGCGCTCGCGGATGTCGCGGTCGAGGTCAACACGAGTCTCGAAAACATCGGCGCGCGGCGATTGCAGACCGTGATCGAACGCGTGCTGGACGAGATCAGCTTCTCGGCGAGCGACCGCGAGGGTGAGACCTACAAGATCGACGGCGCATTCGTGCGCGCGCAAGTCGAGGATCTCGCGAAGAACGCGGACCTGTCGCGGTACATTCTTTAATCGGCGCGGTGGCGGCGGATGCGCACGTAGAGCGCGCCGCTGCCGCCATGATTGATCGCGGCTTCTTCATAGCCGATGATGAGCGATCGGAATTCCGCGAGTGCGAGCCAGTGCGGTACTTCGTGCTTGAGCGCGCCGCGGCCACCCGAGCCCTTACCGGTGATCACGAGCACCAGGCCATACCCGCGGGCCTGCGCTTCGTGAAGAAACGTTGCGAGGCGCGAGCGGGCGCGCTCCAGCGTCATGCCGTGCAGATCGAGCCGCGCGTCGATTTCGGTTCGGCCGCGGGCGACGCGGCTTTTTGCGCGGCGGTCGAGTTTCGCGAGCGGTGGTGGCCTTGGCGCTTCCCGGGCAGAAGGCGCGGAAACGACCGTCGAAGGCGGCTTTTTGCGGCTTTCTGACGATGCAGGCCGGGCCGCCACCTCCTCGACAGCCACCCCGGCCAGGCGCGCCTTCTGCAGCGGCTTGATGCTCTTCTTGACCTCATCCCACAGCGCGCGGTCTTCCGGACCGAGATCGGGGCCACCGCGCTTGCCGCTCATTGCCCGGATTGCCCGTTCTTATTCAACTCGGCGGGCCGCTTCGGCGGCAGCGGAATTTGCGCAAGCTCCGCAACTTCCAGTGCGTTTGGCACGAGCATGTAAAACGTGCCTGAATGACGAAGCCGTCCGGCGACCGCGCCCGCTTCAACTCCGGCCCCGAAATAGATGTCGGCGCGCGCCGGGCCGACAATCGCACCGCCCGTGTCCTGCGCAACCATCAGTCGGCGGAATGGCGTCCCGGCACTTTCATTTTCGATCGGCAGCGCCGCGTCGATCCAAAACGGTGTGCCGTAGACGTGCAGACCGCGATCGACGGCGATAGACCGCTCGGGCGTGAGCGAAATCCCCTGCGCACCGATCGGCTCGTCGTCCCGGCCGAGCTCGCCGACCTCGCGGAAGAAAACATAGGAGCGGTTCATCCGCATCAGCTCTCGGCCCTCTTCGGGATGTTCCGAAATATAGGTTCGGATCTTGTCCATCGTCATTTCTTCTTTGGGCACGATGCCGCGCTCGATCAGGATGCGACCGACGGCCAGATAAGGATGGCCATTCTGCGAGTCGTAGTTGATACGCATGAGCGTCCCGTCGCGCAGCCGTACGCGGGCGGAGCCCTGAATGTGCGTGAAAAAGGCATCAATCTCGTCATTGGTCCAGACGAGTTCAAGATCGCGGCCTTCGAGCGCGCCATCCTCGATCGCGGCGCGGTCATGATAGGGCACGATACGGCCGGCCTTGCGCGTGCCGGTCTGAATCTTCTTGCCCGACGCCGCGCGCGAGGGGCCCTTCACCCGCGCGATACCGGGAGCGCGCGAGCGCAATTCCGGCGGGCGGCGATAGAAGGGAACGTCAAATCCGTCGCTCGGCTTGCGGCTGCCTTCGATCTCGGGCTCGTAATAGCCGGTGATAAAGCCGTCGCTTTCGCCCACCCTGGAAATGCGCACCGGACGAAAATTCTGTTCGAAAAAGACACGCGCGGTCGTGCCGCTCACCGGCGCGCGATAGAGCACAGCGCGCGAGCAAGGATCGCGTAGCGCCCGCTCGATCGGCTTGACCGGCGCCTTCGTTTTCGCGCGGCGCAGGATCGGTTCGCATGACTTACGGAACGCCTCAAACGCCTGCACGTGATCGTCGCGGGCCCAGCCGTTCAGCATCTCGAACGACGCGGGCAACAACTGCGTATCGGGAAGTCGGAAAGGTTTGGCTGCGGAGTCTCCGGCGGCCACCGGAATCAGGACGGTCACGCACAAAAAGACGGCGCGTCCGATCATCATCGATTCAGGCGGCAGCCTCGGTGGCGACGAGCTTCCAGTTCGGATCGCGCGATCCGACGTCACGCGCGAAGGTCCAGATATCGGTCACGTCGGTCACGCGGTCGGCGCCGCCTTCGATCGGCTCGCCGTTCTTGTTGCGCGTGACGGAAATCAGTTGAGAAACGAAGCGCAGCGTGATCTGCGCCGACTTTCCTTTCTGCTCCGCGCCGATGACCTCCGCCTTGTCAATCGAGACAAAGCGCGATTCCATCGTTTCGCCGCGGCTCTCGCGGTCGGCGATGGCGCTGGCAAAACCGTCAAACACGTCGCGAGCCAACAGATTGCGAAGCGTGCGCCGGTCGCCTTCCGCGAAGGCCGTGACGATCATCTCATAGGCGCCGCGCGCGCCGGCGAGGAAGTGTCGAACGTCGAAGTCGCGCTCGCTCTTCGCAATCGCGTCGAGGCCGTTCGCCAGCGGCGATCCCGCTTCTGCGATACCCGCCCAGCGCTCGCCGGAGCCATTTGCGCCTTCCGCCGCGGTGTCGATTTCGGGCCGTACCGGCGCGTCAGCCGTTCTGCCCGGCAGCGGCACGACCTTGTCGCGGCTCACGGGCGCCTTGGCGTCGCGTGGCGCATAGGGATCGTAAGGCGGACGTTCGCGGCCGGTGCGCTGACCGAGCACGCTTCGCAGGCGCGCAAAGATGAAGATCGCCAGCGCCAGAAAGATGATGGTGTAGATGTCGAACACTGGACTTTGTGCCTGGCCGGTTGGCGACTGTCGCCTCAGCGGGCGGCCGACCGCCTCAGGCGCTGTTCCCGTGACATATGGTGGCCGTCGCGCCCTTTCCAAGTCGCGGTGCGGCTCCCGTTCGAACCTAGACGATCCGGACGGATTGGCAACAGAAGCCGCGGAAAGGCACGTAAAATCCTTGTGTCGCACGTTCTTGTTCGCCTGTTCGAACCGTGTTAGCGACCCCCCTCCGCCGCAGTTCCGGCGGATTTCAATCCCGATCACGCGCGGAGACCAGCATGAATACGCCCGTCGAAGGGGCTGCGGACGGCAAGTCTGCGTCGCTCAACGTGCTTGCCCAGTACATCAAGGACCTTTCCTTCGAGAGTCCGCTCGCGCCGAATTTTGGGATGCCGCAGGGTCAGGGTCCGGCATTGAACGTGCAGATCAATGTCAATGCGAAGCCGATGTCGGAGACGGACTTTGCCGTCGAGCTCACGATCACGAGCAAGGCCGAGTTCGAGAAGAAAGTGTTGTTCGCCATCGAGCTGATCTATGGCGGCGTGTTCCGTATCCAGAACGTGCCCTCGGAAAGCATGCACCCGCTCGTTCTGATCGAATGTCCGCGGTTGCTGTTTCCGTTCGCGCGCCAGATTATTGCCGACACGGTGCGCGATGGCGGCTTCCCGCCGCTGATGCTCGACCCAGTCGATTTCGCCGCGCTTTACCGCCAGCGTGTCGCGCAGCAGACGCCGCAACAGCCGAACTAGGCGCGATTACTTCGCACGCGCTTCGACCTCGGGAACCTCAAGATAACTCCGCCATAAGGTGGCCGCTCCGAGCCCGGCCACAAAGGCCAGATGCGCCGCGCGGTCGGCCTCGCTCAGGCGCGACCTGAGCGGTGCGGGCCGCGCTCGCACGGCTGCCGCCGCGAGTACGGCGGTGGTGCTCACTTCTTTCACGAGGCCAAGCCGTGCCTGCCGGCCACCAGCCAGTTCCGCATAAACTTCGGCCAGTAATTCGGCGTCGAGCAGCGCGCCGTGCTTTGTGCGCTTGCTGTTATCGATACCGTAGCGAACGCAGAGGTCGTCGAGCTTGTTCGGGCCCCCGGGATGGCGGCGGCGCGCAAGCGTCAGCGTGTCGATCGCGCGCTCCCGCTGAAGTATCGCTTTTTTGCAGCGCTCGAACTCGGCATTCAGGAAGGCGAGGTCGAAGCCCGCGTTGTGAATGACGAGCTTCGCTTCACCGAGAAACGCGATCAGGTCTTCGGCGACCTCCGTGAAAAGCGGCTTGTCGGAGAGAAACTGTTGCGTCAGGCCGTGCACGGCTTCGGCCTCGGCCGGCATGTCGCGCTCGGGATTGACGTAGACGTGATAGGTCTGGCCGGTCGGGATGCGATTGAGCAGTTCGACGCAACCGATCTCGACAATCCGATGGCCCTGGTACGGATCGAGGCCGGTGGTTTCGGTGTCGAGGACGATCTCGCGCATTCGATGCTCAGTTTTTCTTCGGGATGCCGTGTCGGCGAATCTGCTCGAGTATTCTTCTCACGTCGGCGCGCGCGGCGTCAAAGCCCCGGCTTGTATCGATCACAAAATCCGCCCGTCGTCGTTTTTCGGCGTCGGGCATCTGTCGCGCAAGCATGGCGTCGATCTTTTCCACGGTCATGCCAGGGCGCTCCAGCAGGCGCGCTCGTTGGACCTGGGCTGGAGCCGAAACCACAACAACGGCGTCGGCGCGTAGGTCGCCGCCGGTCTCGAACAGGAGCGGAATGTCGAGAACAGCGATCGGAGTACCGCTCTCCGCCGCATCGCGCCGAAACTTGTCCTGTTCCGCCCGCACGAGCGGATGGACCAGCGCTTCAAGCGCCTTCAGTGCTTCGGGATTGTCGAGGACTTTGGCGGCGAGGCGCTCGCGGTCGATGCGGCCGTTTACCGTCACACCGGGGAATGCGGCTTCGACAGGTGCGACGGCGGCACCTTCATAAAGACGGTGGACGGCAGCGTCGGCGTCGAATACCGGCACGCCCTCTTCGCCAAACATCTTCGCCGTCGCCGACTTACCCATGGCGGCCGAGCCCGTGAGCCCGAGCACGATCATTTCGCCTGACCCTTTGCGATGTCGGTGAGAACCGCCTCTCGCAAGGCGGACGTAACCTTCGGCCGTATGCCGAAGAATTTCTCGAAGGCCGGCACCGCCTGATGCAACAACATGCCGAGGCCGTCGACGGTGCGAAGCTTCCGAGCGCGCGCTGCTGCGAGGAGCGGTGTTTCAAGCGGGACGTAAACGATGTCGTACACGACGCCGTCCTCGGCCAGCGGTGATATGTCGATGTCGAGCGGCGGCTGCCCGGCCATACCGAGCGACGTTGTATTGATGAGCACGTCCGCATCCTTGAGCCACGCCGCCAGCTCGAAATAGGACGCCGCCGTGACACGATTGCCGAATTCGACGGTGAATGCCTGGGCGCGCGCAAGGGTCCGGTTCACCACCACGACACGCTTCAATCCGCGCGACAGCAGTCCGTAGACGACGGCACGCGCGCCACCGCCGGCGCCCAGTACGACCGCCTGCTCCGCATCGATATTCCAGTCGGGTACAACCTCGTCGAGATTGGCGAGGAAGCCGCTGACGTCCGTATTGGTGCCGTGGAGTCCGTCGTCCTTTAGCCAAATCGTGTTTGTGACTTTCAGCGTTTCCACCACCGGCTCCGCATGATCGAGCGCGCGGTAGGCGGCGGCCTTGTGCGGCACGGTGATGTTCGCACCGACATAGCCGTGCGTACGAAGATTTTTCAAAAAGGAATTGATCTGATCCGGCAGCACGTCTTCGCGGGTGTAGTCGCCGTCAATGCCATACTCTTTCAGCCAATGGCGATGCAGCACCGGCGAGCGCGCTTGGGCGACGGGATGGCCGATCACACAGGCGCGGCGCCGGCTCACGGCAACATCCCCGCCTTGCGGAAGTAGGCGAGCAGCGGCAAGAGCGGCAGACCAAGCACCGTGAAGTGGTCGCCTTCGATCTTTTCGAAGAGATGCACGCCGAGGCCCTCAAGCTGGTAGCCGCCGACGCTCTTGGTCACGCGGCCGCCGGCGGCCGAGAGATATGCATCAAGGAAAGTATCAGGCAAAGCCCGCATGGTAATTCGCGCGGTCGAGACGGTCTCGAACAGGATCTCATTGCCGCGCGCGACGGCGGCCGCCGAATGAAGCGCATGGGTCTGTCCGCCAAGCGATTTCAACTGGGTGCGCGCGGAATCGAGATCGACGGGCTTGGTGTATCGGTGGTCGCCCAGCGCGAGCGTCTGATCGGCGCCCAGCACCACTCCGTCGCGGCGGCGCGCGACTTCCAGCGCCTTCTCGCGTGCGAGCAGCAGGGCGGCGTCCGGCGGGCTGAGTTTTTCGTTGGCGGCTTCGATGCCGCGCTCGTCGATGCGCGCGGGATCGACGGCGAAGGGAATGGCTGCAGCGGCCAGGAGATTGCCGCGCACTTCGCTTTTTGACGCCAGCACCAGCGGGTCGCCACGCCACAGACTCATGATGCGACTTCCCCGCGACGGCGGTCGTGCAAGAGCGCGATCACGGCCGCCGCCGTTTCCTCGATCGAGCGGCGCGTCACGTCGATCAGCGGCCAGCCATGGTGTGCGCAAAGCTGTTTCGACAGGGTGATTTCCTCGGAGACGGACTGGCGGTCCACGTAATTGGAATCGGGCTGCACGGCGTTCAAGCCCAGCAGGCGATTCTGGCGTACCTGGACGATGCGCTCCGGGCTCGCGAACAGGCCAACGACTAATGGATGTTTGAGCTGATCGACCCCCTGCGGCAGCGGGATGCCGGGCACAAGCGGAACGTTGGCGGCGCGAATGCCACGATTGGCCAGATAAATGCTGGTCGGCGTTTTCGATGTGCGGGAGATGCCGACCAGTACCACGTCGGCTTCTTCCAGCGTCTCGGTATGCTGGCCGTCGTCATGCAGCATCGTGAAGTTCAGCGCGTCGATGCGGCGGAAATATTCGGCATTCAGCGTGTGTTGGCCGCCTACGCGCGGCGTCGTTTCGGCGCCGAGATAGCTCTGAAAGAGCGCGAGGACCGAGCCCAGAACGGAAAGACAGGGTGCTCCCATTTCCCGGCAACGCGTTTCGACGCGCGCGGCGAGTTCGCGGTCCACCATTGTATAAAGTACAATGCCCGGATTCTCCTCGATCTCCTTCAAGGCGGCATCAAGCTGTTTCTGATTGCGGATCAGTGGGTAGACATGCTCGATCGGCGAGACCGTCGCGTATTGGGCTGCGGCAGCGCGGCCAACGGCCAAGAGCGTTTCGCCGGTCGCGTCAGACACCAGATGCAGATGGAAATAGCTCGGCGCCGCCGATTTGGGGCTCGTTTTTTGGGCCGGCTTTCTCATCAAACCTTTCCATAGGCCTGTGAATTGGTTGGGGAGAAGGCCATGACGCGGGCGGGGTGGCAAGTATCGGGCGGACAGAGCCCCGTTTCGTCCACATTCGTGCCGCTGGGGACGGCGCGAAAGGTCTGTCAGTGGGAAGCGGGGATTGGATGAAATTGCGCCTGACTCCGTTTCACACGGTCGAGTCAAGCGGGCGATTTGGTCCTATCGCGTGGGGGCATCGTGTGGAGGATAATGATAGCCACACTCAGGCCCCCTAATAACTACAAACAAGATTCTAGATAAGGATTAGAAGTGAAGCGGGCGAGCGGTGAGCGATCAGGAAAACGATTGCTCGATATTCTCGATGGGGCGCTAACGCACGAACCGCCGATTTGGTTCATGCGCCAGGCCGGAAGATATTTGCCTGAGTATCGTGCGGTGCGGGCGAAGGCGGGCGGTTTCGTCGAGCTCTGCCTCAATCCGGAATTGGCCGCGGAGGTGACGCTGCAGCCCGTACGACGCTTCGGGCTTGATGCGGCGATTATCTTTTCGGACATCCTGATTGTTCCGCACGCGCTCGGCGTGAAGCTCTGGTTCGAAGAGAACGAAGGGCCGCGGCTTGAGCCCGTCAACGACATTGCGAGTTTTGAGCGGATGCAACCCGTGCTTGACCGAAAAATCACACAGCCGGTCTACGACGCGTTGAAGATCGTTCGTGACGCCTTGCCCGCAAATGTCACACTGATCGGCTTCTGCGGTGCTCCATGGACCGTGGCGAGCTATCTGATCGCGGGACGAGGCACGGAAGATCAGGGTCCGGCGAAAGCGCTGATGCGCGGCGATGAAAAGCTGTTCGCTTCGATCATCGATCGTTTGGCCGATGCAACGGCGCACCATCTGATCGGGCAGATCGATGCGGGCGCCGATGTGGTGCAAATTTTCGATACGTGGGCCGGGTCGCTCAACGAGCACGAGTTCGGTCGTTGGTGCGCGGCGCCGATCGCAAGGATCGCTAGCGCGGTCCGCGCAGCGCGGCCGCAGGCGCGCGTGATCCTATTTCCGAAAGGTGTGAAGATCGAGTGGATGAAGCGACTCGTTTCGGAGGCGGAAGCGGATGCGATTAGCCTTGATCCCATTACGAATCGGAAGCGAGCGCGTGAGGTGTTTTCCGGTATCTGTGCATTACAGGGAAATCTTTCGCCGGACGTTTTGCTTGACGGCGGTGACGCAATGGATCGGGAGATCGATCAGATCCTTGAGGACTTCCGCGGCACACGGCACATCTTCAATCTCGGTCACGGAATCCTGAAAGAGACGCCGATTGCGCATGTCGAGCGCATGATCGCCCGCGTCCGGGAGCGTGCGTGATGCTCTATCTCTGGATCAAGGCGCTGCACGTGATCGCCGTGATCTCATGGATGGCGGCATTGCTCTATCTGCCGCGGCTCATGGTTTATCACGCCGATACCGAGCCGGGGTCGAAGCAGTCGGAGACTTTCAAGGTCATGGAACGGCGCCTCCTGCGCTTCATCGCGACGCCGGCGATGCTCATGGCCTGGCTGACCGGTCTGTGGATGGCCTACGACGCCGGCCTTTTCCGGGAGGGGTGGCTGCACGGCAAGCTTGCCCTGGTCCTCTTGCTCTCGGCGGTTCACGGCGTAAATGCCAAATGGACCAAGGACTTCGCGGTTGACCGCAATCGCCGTCCCGCGCGCTTTTACCGGATCGCCAACGAGGTTCCGACGCTTTTGATGATCGGGATTGTCATTCTGGTCATCGTTAAGCCGTTTTGAAATGCGGGACTTGCGTCCGAGTCAGCCGTTCCCTATGTTCCCGATGCCTTCCCTAACGCAGGCGCACATGCGCCAGAGGCCAACCCTCTCCGGGTGATCGGTCCCTGCGCGGATCGGGGCGCTACCCCGTCATCCACAGACCTGCGGTTTCATCTCCTGATCTCTCCCGGACGAAGCATTCGATTCGTCCGTCAAGGTGCAATCCCCATGCGGGAAATTAAGTTACACGATCTCAAACAGAAGACCCCGGCCGAACTCCTCATCCTTGCTGAAGAGCACCAGGTCGAGAACGCCAGCACGATGCGCAAGCAGGAGCTGATGTTCGCGATCCTGAAGCAGATGGCTTCAAAAGAAGTCGACATCGTCGGCGAAGGGGTCGTTGAAGTTCTCTCGGACGGTTTCGGCTTCCTGCGCTCGCCGGATGCAAATTACCTCGCCGGGCCCGACGACATCTACATTTCACCCTCGCAGATTCGGCGATTCTCGCTTCGCTCGGGCGACACGGTCGAAGGGCACATCCGCAGCCCGAAGGACGGCGAACGCTACTTCGCGCTCCTCAAGGTCAACACGGTCAACTTCGAAGACCCCGACAAGGCGCGCCACAAGGTTCACTTCGACAATCTTACGCCGCTCTATCCCGACGAGCGGATCAAGATGGAACTGGACGATCCGACCAAGAAGGATCTCTCTTCACGGGTGATCGACATCGTGGCGCCGCTCGGCAAGGGCCAGCGCGCGCTGATCGTCTCCCCGCCCCGCACCGGTAAAACGGTGCTGCTGCAGAACATCGCGCACGCGATCACCGCCAATCATCCCGAGTGCTATCTCATCGTGCTGCTGATCGACGAGCGTCCGGAAGAAGTCACGGACATGCAGCGCTCGGTGAAGGGTGAGGTGGTTTCCTCCACCTTCGACGAGCCGGCCTCGCGCCACGTGCAGGTCGCCGAAATGGTGATTGAGAAGGCGAAGCGCCTCGTCGAGCACGGGCGCGACGTGGTGATCTTGCTCGACTCGATCACGCGTCTGGGCCGCGCCTACAACACGGTCGTGCCGAGCTCCGGCAAGGTGTTGACGGGCGGCGTCGACGCGAATGCGCTCCAGCGGCCAAAGCGCTTCTTCGGTGCCGCGCGCAATATCGAGGAAGGCGGGTCGCTCACGATCATCGCGACCGCGCTCATCGATACCGGCAGCCGTATGGACGAAGTGATCTTCGAAGAGTTCAAGGGCACGGGTAACTCGGAAATCATTCTCGACCGCAAGGTTTCCGACAAGCGCGTCTTCCCGGCGATCGACATCACACGCTCGGGCACACGCAAGGAAGAGCTCCTGGTGCCGGCGGATCAGCTCAAGAAAATGTATGTGCTGCGCCGCATTCTCAATCCGATGGGCACGGTCGACGCGATCGAATTCCTGCTCGACAAGCTGCGGCAGACCAAGACCAACGGCGACTTCTTCGAGTCGATGAACGCCTGACGCTACGGCGCGGCGGCCTGCATGGCTGCCACGAGCCCGGCCGGATCGGTCACGGGCAGCGAGCAGGTTTCACCGACACAGACAAAAGCGGCCCCCTCCGGCGGGGCCGCTTTCATTTTGTCGCGCGCCGGATGGGCGGGCTGCAATGCGTCGGGGTCGGCGGCGCGCAGGACCGTGCGATTGAGGAACGATAGCCGCAGTGCGGCGGCGGCCAGTTCATCGGCCCGTTGACCCGTCGTGACGATCTCGATGTGGCGCAGACGCAGGTCGAGCGCGTTCAGGGTTGCAGCATGCATAAAGAGATTCTCCGCTGCTTGAGGAAGGATGCTGTCGAGCAGGCGGTCGGCGCGTTCGCGATAGCGGTCGTCGCCGGAGAGGAACGAAAGTCGCACGAGATTCTGCGCCGTCACGGCTTGGGCGTTCGGCGTTGCGTCGTCGCGCGCGATGGCAAGGCGCAGGACCATGGCCGCGGCGTCATCGGCGGTGAGGAAATAGCCGCCGCGCGGATCGGCGTGGTGTTGTTCGATTTCGGCCGCCCAGGTCCTGCTATGGACTAGGAAAGTATTCTGACCCGTGGCCTGATGGAGCGCGATCGCCGCGCGGATCATCGCGGCGTAGTCGGAGGAGATGCCGGGGAAGACCAGGCGGCCGTCGCGCCAGCTGTGGCCGAGCCGGTCGCCACGCGACATCGACTCGGAGACGAACCGGAAGGCGCGCTCCGCCATTGCGATCCACTCGGATTCGCCAAGCAGACAGCCGGCGTTGGCGAGCGCGGCGATCATCAACCCGTTCCAGTCGGCGAGCACCTTGTCGTCGAGACCGGGCCGGATGCGCTTGCTGCGGCGGGCAAGCAGCTTTTCGCGCAGCACTCTGAGCCGCCCTTCGTCGTCCATGCTGCGCGGTAAGCGCTTCAAACGATTCAGAATATTGTGTCCTTCGAAGTTGCCGGCGGGCGTGACGTCATAGTGCGCGGCAAAATAGGCGGCTTCGTCGGGACCGAGGACTTCGTCAAGCTCAGCGCGCGACCAGACATAGAATTTCCCCTCCTCGCCTTCGGAGTCCGCGTCGAGGCTGGAGGCAAAGCCGCCTTCCGGCGTCATCTCACGCGCGAGCCAGGCGACCGTCTCGCGGGCGCGGACGAGATAGAGCGGATTTTTGCTGCGGGCGTGGGCAAGTGCGAGCAGCTCGAGGAGCTGCGCGTTGTCGTACAGCATCTTCTCGAAATGCGGCACGAGCCAGCGTTCGTCGACCGAGTAGCGCGAGAAGCCGCCGCCGAGGTGGTCGTAGATGCCGCCCTCGCACATGCGCGCGAGCGTCAGTTCGACGGCGTCGAAATAGCGCTCGTCGCCGGTGCGCTCGCCGGCGCGCCAGAGGAATTCGAGAATGGAGGCCTGCGGGAATTTTGGCGCGCCGCGGACGCCGCCATGCTCGCTGTCGAACAAGCCAAGAAAGCGCGAGGCGAGCTGATCGAGCTGCGGCCGTCCGATTGCGGTTTTTGCCGTTGCCGTCCGCTCGGCCAGGCGAGCCAGAATGGCCGTTCGGTTGTTCTCGATCTTGGCTGGCTCGTCGCGAAAGGTGCGCGAGACTTCGCGCAGGATGTCGACAAAGGCCGGGCGCCCATAGCGCGAGGTCTTCGGAAAATACGTGCCGCCCCAGACGGGCTCACCGGCGGGCGTGAGAAACATCGTGAGCGGCCAGCCGCCCTGCTCGCCCAGGAGATGCAGCGCATTCATGTAGATCTCGTCGATCTCCGGCCGCTCCTCACGATCGACTTTGATGTTCACGAAGAGGTCGTTCATGACGGCGGCAGTCGCTTCGTTCTCGAAGCTCTCGTGCGCCATCACGTGGCACCAGTGGCAGGCGGCGTAGCCGACTGAAAGCAGGATCGGCTTGCCGGTGCGCTGTGCCTCGGCCAGAGCCTCAGGACCCCAGGGCCACCAATCGACCGGGTTGTCCTTGTGCTGAATCAGGTAAGGGCTCGTCTCGCGCGCGAGCCGGTTCTCGGGCATGGTCGAATTTCCTTCTCGTGTTCAACGTAACACGCGCGGCAAAGGTTCGACGGAAATGACTTCAGGCGGCGACACGATCTTCGCGTTGTCGAGCGGACGAGGGCTCGCGGCGGTCGCGGTCGTGCGCATCTCGGGGCCGAAGGCGCGTGCGGCGCTCGAGCGGCTTGCGGGCAAGGTGCCGGAGCCGCGGCGCGCGGCGCATGTCGTCGTTACCGATCCGGTGCACGGCGAGGTGATTGATGATGCGCTGGCGCTGTGGTTTCCCGGGCCGCGCAGCGAGACCGGCGAAGATATGGTTGAGCTTCAAGTGCATGGCGGCCGCGCGATCCTGGTGGCGGTGTTTCAAGCGCTTGAAAACATTGCCGGATTTCGGCCGGCCCAAGCGGGTGAATTTACGCGGCGGGCGCTCCTGAACGGAAAGCTCGATCTCTCGGCTGTCGAAGGGCTGGGCGATCTGATTGCGGCGGAGACTGAAGCGCAGCGACGTCAGGCGCTCGCGCAGTATCGCGGGGCGCTCGCGTCGAAGGTGGAGGAATGGCGCGAACAACTGATCACGATTCTCGCCTCGCTCGAGGCCTCGATCGATTTCGTCGACGAAGGTGATGTGCCGGAGGATCTGCTGACACCGGCGACGCGCACGGCCGGAATGCTGCTCGATGAGATTCGCGGCGCGCTGCAGGATGCCGAACGCGGCGAGCGCTTGCGCGAGGGATTTGTCGTCGCGATCGCAGGGCCGCCGAACGCCGGCAAGTCGACGCTCCTCAATCGCCTGGCGCAACGCGAGGCGGCGATCGTCACCGACATTCCGGGCACTACGCGGGATACGATCGAGGTGGCGCTCGATCTCAAAGGTGTCCCGGTCATTCTGGTCGATACCGCCGGCGTGCGCGAGACAAGCGATCCAGTGGAATCGGAGGGCGTGCGGCGTGCGCTTGCGCGCGCGGCGTCGGCGGATCTGGTGCTCTGGATAGTGGAGGCGGACGCGATAGAGGTTTCTCCCCCTCCGTCCGCTCGTGAAGTCATCCTCGTCCGGTCGAAGGCCGATCGGGTCGATTCGGAAACGCAACGCCGACTCATGCAATCCGGTCAGCTCGTGCTGTCGGCACAGTCGGGCATCGGGATGGAGGCGCTGCTCGATCTGCTGGCGCAGCAAGCGGAGGCGCTCGGCGGGACGCCCGCGCTCGTCACGCATGCCCGGCAGCGGCACGCGATCGGTGAGGCGGCGGATCGAATCGGTTCCGCAATAAGCGCCGCCGCACCTGGGCGGGAAGAGATTGTCGCGGAGGAGTTGCGGCTGGCGGCGCGGGCGCTGGGGCGTGTGACAGGGCGAGTGGATGTCGAAGACGTGCTCGACCTGGTCTTTCGGAACTTCTGCGTCGGCAAGTGAGCGCTTTTGCGCCGCATGGTTAACGAATGCTTGTCGTGATTCACGTGAAACAGCGGTGGCCCAAGGCCGGACTCGGTCGTTTCGCCTGCGTTTCACGTGAAACGTGGTGCCGGAACTCGGAATTTTGACGCCTCCGAATCGCTCGGCTAGAGCGGCGTGCCAGGAGACGGAATTGGATCGCTTCGACGTTATCGTCATCGGTGGAGGTCACGCCGGCTGTGAAGCCGCGGCTGCGGCTGCGCGGCTTGGTGCCCGCACGGCCCTGGTGACGCACCGCTTCGCGACCGTAGGTGCGATGTCCTGCAATCCCGCGATCGGCGGACTCGGCAAAGGCCATCTCGTCCGCGAGATCGACTCGCTCGACGGTCTCATGGGCCGCGTCGCCGATAAGGGCGGAATCCAGTTTCGGCTGCTCAATCGCCGCAAGGGGCCGGCCGTGCGAGGCCCCCGCGCGCAGGCTGATCGCAAGCTCTATGCGACAGCTATGCAGGCTGCGATTCGGGCCCAGAACGATCTCACGGTAATCGAGGGCGAAGCCGACGATCTCCTGTTGCGCGATGGACAAGCTGTGGGAATCCGGCTCGCCGATGGCCGCGAATTCGGTGCCGGGGCGTGTGTGTTAACAACGGGGACATTTCTCCGCGGGCTGATCCATATCGGCGAGCAGAAGATGCCCGCCGGTCGCGTCGGCGAGGCGCCGGCCATGGGGCTTTCGCGGACGCTAGCGGGATTGGGCTTCGAACTTGGGCGCCTGAAGACCGGCACCCCTCCCCGTCTCGACGGCCGCACCATCGACTGGGGGGCGGTCGAGATGCAGCCCGGCGACGAGCCGCCGGAGCCGTTCTCGACGTTGACCGAGCGCATCGAGAACCCGCAGATCTCCTGCGGCATCACCCGCACGACGCCGGCCACGCACGAAGTGATCCGCGCGAACGTGCATCGCTCGCCGATGTATTCGGGACAGATCGAGAGCCGCGGGCCGCGCTACTGCCCGTCTATCGAGGACAAGATCGTCCGCTTCGGCGACCGCGACGGGCATCAGGTCTTTCTCGAGCCCGAGGGCCTCGACGATCCGACCGTCTATCCGAACGGGATTTCGACTTCGCTGCCGGAAGATGTGCAGCTCGCGCTGCTCGCGACCATTCCCGGGCTCGAACGGGTGAAGATGGTGCGGCCCGGCTACGCCATCGAATACGACCATGTCGATCCGCGCGAACTCCTGCCGACGCTGGAGACGAAGCGCGCGCCGGGACTCTTCCTGGCCGGACAGATCAACGGCACGACGGGCTATGAAGAGGCTGCGGCACAGGGCCTGGTCGCGGGCCTGAACGCCGCGCGGCGCGCGGGCGGCGGCGACGGCATCGTGTTCGATCGCGCGGAAGCCTATCTCGGCGTGATGATCGACGATCTCGTGACGCGCGGCGTGAGCGAGCCGTACCGGATGTTCACCTCGCGCGCCGAATATCGCCTTACCTTGCGCGCCGACAACGCCGACCAACGCCTTACCCGGCGCGGCATCGCGATCGGCTGCGTCAGGACCGAACGTGGTAAACAATTCCTTAACAAGGTCGGCGCGCTCGAAGCGGCGCGAGCCTGGGCGCAGGCGGTGTCGGTGACGCCCAACGAGGCCAATCGATTCGGACTCGTTTTGAATCAGGATGGCCAGCGGCGCAGTGCCTGGCAGCTCCTCTCCCATCCGCAGATCGATGTCGCGACGCTCGTGCGGATCTGGCCCGAAGCGGCGGCGATCGAGCCGAAGATTGCCGTGCAGCTCGAGACCGATGCGAAGTACGCCGTCTATGTCGCGCGCCAGGCCGAGGACGTCGAACGCTTCCGGCGCGACGAGGCGCTGCCCCTGCCCGACGCGCTCGACTATGAGTCGATCCCCGGTCTCTCGATCGAGCTTCGTCAAAAGCTCACCGCCGTGCGCCCACGCACGATCGGTCAGGCCGATCGCGTCGAAGGCATGACGCCGGCCGCACTCGCACTTGTTGCGCTGCATGCGCGCCGTGCAGGATGAGTTTCGAATCTGATTTGGCGAAGGACCGGGCGAAGGCGTTAACGCTCGTGCCCGTTTCACATGAAACGGAATCGCGGCTCGACCTGTTCGTGAATCTATTCCTGCGCTGGCAGAAGGCGGTGCAGCTCGTCGCACCGTCTACGCTGTCGAAGCTGTGGACACG
>JAICQA010000463.1 GCA_025929595.1 Xanthobacteraceae bacterium | reverse complement strand
TGAAGATCACTTCCGCGATGCGCGCGCCCAGTTCCCTGCCAACATCGGACGATCCGGCCTGCACGATCACCGGATGGCCCTGCGGCGGACGCGGGACGTTCAACGGCCCGCGCACGGAGAAGTGTTCGCCCTTGTGATCGAGCACATGCAGCCGCTCGGGATCGAAATATCGTCCGCTCGCCTTGTCGCGAACGAAGGCGTCCTCGTCCCAGCTGTCCCACAGGCCCTGCACGATCTGCGCGAATTCGGTCGCGCGATCGTAGCGGTCGTCATGGGCGAGATGCGTCTCCTTGCCGAAATTCTGCGCCTCTTTCGGGTTGGTCGAGGTCACAAGATTCCAGCCCGCGCGCCCGCCGCTGATGTGGTCGAGCGAGGCGAATTTGCGCGCGATGTGGAGCGGCTCGTTGTAGGTCGTCGTCGCCGTTGCCACGAGACCGATATGTTCGGTCACCGCAGCGAGCGCGGAGAGGAGCGTGATCGGCTCAAAGCCCGCGATATAGGTCGCGACGCGGCTCTGCCGCTCCGGCGGCCAGTTTCGCATCGCGGGGGAGTCGGCGAGGAAGAGCAGGTCGAATTTTCCGCGTTCGGCCGTCTGCGCCAGCTGCTTGTAATGCGCGAAATCCACATGCGCCGGCGCGTAGGCGTCCGGGTGCCGCCAGGAGGCGATGTGATGGCCGGTGGGGTGGAAGAATGCTCCGAGCTTCATCTGCCGGCGGTCGGACGCCATCTTGCTTTCCCTTCGGAGCCGGTTCGCGGCTCAAAACCTTAGCGTGGCGGGGCTTCTCACGCGAGCGGCGGCTTCTGGACAGTACCCGCCCGGGATGGCATGACACCCGCGACCCGGATTCCCGCCGCCCATGAAAGAATTCTTCGTCCGTTTCTTCACCTGGTGGAACAGCCAGACCTTTGGCACCCAGCTCTGGACGCGGCTGTACGGCGAGTTCGTCGGCGAGGACGAGCAGGGCAACCGCTATTTCCGCACCAAGGGCGGCAAGATCGACCCGACACTGAGCTTCGAGCGCCGCTGGGTGATCTATAACGGCCTCGCCGAAGCCTCGCGCGTGCCGCCGTCATGGCATGGTTGGCTGCATCACACGGTGAATGTGCCGCCGACTGACGAGAATTACCGCGCGCGCGAGTGGCAGAAGCCGCATCGCCCGAACCTCACCGGCACACCGAACGCCTGGCGCCCGCGCGGCTCGACGCTTGCGACCGGGCAGCGCCCGCCCGCGACCGGCGACTATAAGCCCTGGACGCCGGAATAAGTGGATATGATCTGGAAAGTCGGGTCTGACCCGGTTTCCCGTCCATGCTGATCGTCGAGCTCGCCGCGGTCTTCGCGCTCATTCTGATCAACGGCCTGCTCGCGCTGTCCGAGCTGGCGGTGGTCTCGTCGCGCCGTTCGCGCCTCAAGGCCATGGAGCAGCGTGGCGTGCGCGGGAGTACGAAAGCGCTCAGACTCGCCGCGGACCCCGGCCGCTTTCTGTCGAGCGTGCAGATCGGCATCACGCTCGTTGGCGTTCTTTCCGGCGCCTTTTCGGGCTCGACGCTCGGTCTGCGGCTCACGCTGTGGCTTGAAGACATGGGCGTGCCCGACGCCTATGCGGAATTCGTCGGCATCGGCCTCGTCGTTGTGCTGATCACATATTTGTCGGTGGTCATCGGTGAACTCGTTCCGAAGCAGATCGCGCTACGCAATC
>JAICQA010000174.1 GCA_025929595.1 Xanthobacteraceae bacterium | reverse complement strand
GGCCGGCCGCTCCTATACGGCCTCCATCGAGTCGCTCAAGGCCGAGAAGTCGATGCTCGAAGGCGCGCTCTCGCAGCTGCGCGACGACCGCGCGCGTCTCCAGCAGGAAGTGGTGCAGTTGAAGCAGGAAGCGGAGACCGCCTGGAACAACGAGCGGCTCGACAGCGCGCTCCTGCGCGAGCGGATCAACGACGTCGCCGCCGAGGTGGCGCGGCTCGCCGCCAATCTGGAAGGCTCCGAATCGCCGATCGAGCGGATTCTGGCCGATACGCCGCCGCCTCCGCCGCCTCCTGCGCAGCGCCAGAATGGATCGCCGAGCCACGTTGCGATCGGGGCGGAAACCGGCACCGCGACCGCTGAACGGCCTTTGTCGCTCGCCGAGCGCATCCGCGCCTTGCAGACCCGCTCGGCGCGCAGCTGAGGCCGCACCCTACTTGCGGCGACCCGTATAGTCCGGATTGACGTGACAGGTGTCGTTGAAGCTGTTGCGGCTCGCCATGCACTGTTCCAGCGTATCGAAGCGGCAGAGCACCATCCCGGCTGACTCGGGGTGAGAACCGTCCAGCAGGCAATAGCGGTAGGTGGGCGCGGTCTGGGCGGAAGCGGACGCAGCCCATAGCAGGCCGCCTCCAAGCGCCAGCACGCCCGCAACAATCAATCGTCTCATGGAGCACCTCCTCCGGGGGAGAACCCCGGAGGGAAGCGCTAATTCCGCCGCGCCGTATATTCGGGATTGATGTAACAGGTATCGGCGAAGCTGTTTCGACTCGCCATGCACTGCGCCAGCGTCTCGAAGCGGCAAAGCACCATGCCGGCCATGTCGCGCGGCCCGCCATGCATCAGACACCAGCGATAGGTTCGCGCGGTCTGCGCCGAGGCCGGCGCAAGACTGAACAGAATCGCGGCCGCCACCATCGGCAAGCCAATCGCCGTCAGGATTTTCATCGACGCTCTCCTCGGATCGTGCCTATCTCCGCCGGCCGGTATATTGCGGGTTGATGTAGCAGGTGTCGCCGAAGCCGTTCCGGCTGGCCATGCACTGCGCCAGCGTATCGAACCGGCAAAGCACCATGCCGGCCGTGTCGCGGTGGCTGCCGCTCATCAGGCAATAGCGATAGGCGGAGGACGGCGTCTGCGCCGCTGCCGGTGTCTGAAACAGGCCGACGGCGGCCGCGACTAGCACGCCCGAGGCGATCAGGATTTTCATGGTCGATTTCCTTCCGTGAGGGTTTCAACAGTTTTGCGTGAACCGGTAGTGCCCTAACGCCGGATGAGCCAAAGAAGACGCATCCCTCACATTTATGTCAACCGGCCGCCACGAGTGTGACCGCAGGTCTGTGACCGCGTACCCGGAACGTCCTGCCGCGCGGCACGTTTCTCCCTTGAGCTTGTGCGAAGCCGATCGCGCCGTGATGGCGCTCCATCCCAGCTTTTCGCGCGGCCGCCCCACGCGCAATCCCCAGATAAAGGAGTTCGATATGCGTAAGTTGCCTGTTCTTGCTTTGACCGGTGCACTGGCCGTCTCCCTGACCGCCCTAGCGGCATCTCCGCTGACGGCGGCACCTACTCACCTGGTTCCGTCGCTAAATTCGATGTCGGGCACGGCGCATGTGGAGGAGGTTCAGTTCCGCCATCGCGGTCACCATCACCGCCATCATCATCACGGCTGGCGCGGGCGCGATGCCTTGATCGGCTTTGGCATTGGTGCGGTCGCGGGCAGCATCATCGCTTCGCAGCCATACGGCTATGGGTATGGCGCACCCTACGCCTACGGCGCGCCGGCTTACGGCGGACCTGCGTACGCCGCTTCGTCATCCGGCTGGGAGCGTTGTGAAGCTGAGTTCCGCTCGCTTCAACCGGACGGCACCTACACGACCTATGGCGGTGAGCAGAAGCTCTGCCCGTATCTGCGCTAAGCGCGCAGAGTAGGAACGAAAGCGGCGCCGGAACTTGCTCCGGCGCCGCTTTCTTGATGAGACGCTCAGAATTCCTGGAAGTCGCCGGCCGGCTCGGACGAGAGCGCCAGATTCCCGCGCGTCATTGGCCTTGCGCGCCGCGCAACGGGCGCGGCAGGCCGACGCGCCGACGCAGACTGCACAACCTCCTCCTCGTCGAGTTCCGCGACCGGCGCAACATCTTGCGCGCCCACCTGGAAGTAACCCACGCGCTCGTTCATTGCAGCCTGCTGCTCTTCGAGGGTCTTGGCGGTCGCCGCATTCTCTTCGACCAGCGCCGAGTTCTGCTGCGTCACCTCGTCCATATGCGTGAGCGCCACATTGATCTGGTCGATGCCGGCAGCCTGCTCGGAGCTTGCGGTCGCAATGTCGGCAACGATCTCGGCAACGCTGCCGATCGATTTCTGAATCGCTTCGAGCGAAATGCCGGCCTTGCTCGCGAGCGCGACACCTTCCTGCACCTGCGTCGAGGAGTTGACGATCAGACCGGCGATGTCCTTCGCCGCCTGCGACGAGCGCTGTGCAAGGCTCCGCACTTCCGACGCGACGACCGCAAATCCACGACCCGCGTCGCCCGCCCGCGCCGCCTCCACCGCGGCGTTCAGAGCGAGGAGATTGGTCTGGCGCGCGATTTCGTCGATCACTTCGATGATGTCGGAGATCTTGCGGGACGAATCCTCAATACGGGCCATCGCCTTGACCGTCTCGGACACGACCTTGCCGCCTTCGCTGGCGTCCGAGCGCGCGCCCTGCGCGAGATCGTTGGCATGACGTGCGTTGTCGGCGTTCTTCTTCACCGTCGCCGCCATCTGCTCCATTGAGGCGGAGGTTTCCTCAAGGCTTGCCGCCTGCTCCTCCGTGCGCTGCGAGAGGTCCGTCGTGCTGGACGAGATTTCCGCCGCCGCGTTCGAAACTTCCGAGGACGACGCGATGATATTCGCGATCGTGTCCTGCAGCTTGTCGATGGCGCCGTTGAAGTCCTGCTGAATCTTGCCGTACTCACTCGCCCAGGCGTCCGTGACCCGGTAGGTCAGATCGCCGCGCGCCAGCCGCTCGAGGCCTGCGCCGAGCCCTTCCACCACCATCGCCACCTGCTGCGCCGTTTCTTCGCGCTGTGCGTCGTTTCGCGTTCGCTCTTCCTCCGCGCGTTGCCGCTGCTCCTCGGCCGCCGCCTCCGCCGACTTCAGTGCAAGGGCGTTGTCCTTGAAGACCTGCACCGCCTTGGCCATCGCACCGACTTCGTCCTTGCGCGATTGCCCATCGATCTCGACGCCGAGATCGCCGCCAGCCAGCACTCCCATGCGCTCGGTCATCCGGCGCAACGGTCGGGAGATCTTGAAGACCGAAATCCAGACCCCGAGCAGGAGGCAGATGACGAGCGCGGAAAAACCGATTGCGTAGTTCAGCAGGATGTCGCGATCGACATCGCCGGAAATCTTGTCCCGCGACTCGACCACCTTCGCCCGTAGCACATCGTTGAACGTATCGATCTTCGCCGAGATCAGCACGAGCTGTTGGTCGATCTCGGCCATCGCCAGACGCGCCCGGTGCGTTTCGTACTTTGAGCCCAGATCGATAACGTTCTGCAACCTGGCATAGACGTCGCCATATTCCTTCGCAAACGCGTCGTAGGTTTCAGCGTTGGCCGGGTCCAAATCCTTGGCGGCCATCAGATTGTCGATTCCGCGCCGGAAGGTGCGATCCACTTCCGCGGTATTTTCCTTGAGCAGATCCGGATCGTGGGCGTGCGCGATCGCCTTGTACCCAAGATGACCGAGGGCCGTGAGGCGGCGCGACGAACGTGCGAATTGGTTCTGCGCCGGCGCGAGGCGGTCGGTCAGCGCGGTGTATTCCTTGTTGATCGCGGTCATCTCAACGCTGCTGAAGATGACCAATCCGGCCGTGACCGCGCCGAGCAGCGCCAGCAGGGCGAGGCTCTTGGTTGAAATCTTGCGATTGTCGAGGAACTTCATTGTACGTCTCCGGATGCCGCGCGGACCGATGCTAGTCGGCCATGTTTAGAAGATTGCGAAGATCGATCAGCGCCATCAGCCCGGTCTGCGTCGTGACGAGGCCGGCCAGAAAGTCGAGGCGCGACGATTGCGATACGCGCGGCACCGGTTGGATCTGCAATTCCGCGAACGAAACGATATCGAGCACGCGGTCGGCGAGCAGCCCGACCTGTCTGTCCGTGATCTGCACGATGATGACGATATGCAGCGGCGTCGCCTCGGTCAGCCCTTGTCCGAACCGGGCGCGCAGATCGATGATCGGCACCATGACGCCGCGCAGGTTCAGGACGCCGCGCACGAAGTCGGGCTGCTTGGGAATTGTCGTGACTTGCGACCACACCTTGATCTCGCGCACCGACATGATGTCGACGCCGTAGTGGTCGTCGCCGATCGCGAAGCTGATGAACTGCGTGAGCGCCGCCGAACTGTCTGCGTGACCCGCCGAATGCCAGTCGGAGAAATTTGTCGCAGTACCCGGCGGAGCGCCCTGCGCCGCCTGAACCAGCCCCGCCATGTCCCTGCCCCCTCCGACGCCGTCGCGCCGGCCTTAAGAGTCCGCACTCGATCAAAAATGCCGCGCCGCGAGGAAGGCCCTGACAAATGGAATCGTTTCCCCGCCACAATTCCGCTCGCATCTTTAATTTCCACGGTTAATGGAGGGTAAATTCTGCCGCCCGCTCGACGCATGGGGGTCCCTCCTCCCATGCGCATTGCAGTGGCATGACAAGGCAGAAGGGAGCCGCATGGACGCGTCTAACTCGCCCAATGACTTCACCGCGCCGCATCCGCGCTCGGTAGGCTTTGGCCTGGAGGCGATCGGCTTGGCCGCGCTACGCGCGCCGACGGCGGCAACGGTGCTGCTCGCTCTCGCGATGCTCGCGGCTGCGATCGGCATCCCTCAACTCCGCTTCGACGACAATCTGCAGAACGTCTTCAATTCCGGCGCGCCGGAAGACGCCGCATATCGCGATCTCGCGCGCAATTTCTCTGTCGGCGAGGCCGAAATTCTGATCGTCGCTTCGGCACCCGACTTTTCACGCCCAGAGTCGCTCGAAGCGCTGCGCCGCATTCACTTCGAAATTCAACTGACCGAAGGCGTGGCAGCCGTCACTTCGGTGTTCTCATTGCGCGAGGCGCCGCAGGGCGGCGTGCCGCCACAGGTGCTGCAGCCGGACCTCGCGCCCGCGGAGCTCGCAAAAGCACTCGCGCGCATCGACCGGCATCCGTTCAACCTCGGCAAGCTGGTGTCGTCCGATCGCCGCTTCGCGCTCGTCTCGGTGCGCATGACCCGCGCGGTCTCGACATTGGACGGTCAGCAGGGACTCGCGCGCGAGTTGCGCGCCACTGCCGAGAGCGCGGCGCAAGGCAGCGACGTGAAGCTCACCGTCACCGGCGTTCCGCTCCTGCGCATCGAGATCGTGCGGCGGCTGATCAAGGATTCGATCGGATTGAATCTGCTGGGAGCCGCCATTGTCATCGCCGTCGGCCTCCTGCTGTTTCAGTCGCTTCGGCTCACGGCGATTGCGGTCGCGCCGTCGATCCTCGCCGCCGGCGCCGCGCTCGGCGGCATGGGACTCGCGGGCGTCAACATCAACGCCATGACCATCGTGATCCCGGTGCTGATCTTGGTGCTGGTGTTCTCCGACTCCATGCACCTGACATATGTCTGGGCGCAGTACCGTCGGGGCGGCGCAAGCGCGAAAGAGGCGGCGCGCGCGGCCCTAAGAGAAGTCGGCCCGGCTTGCGTGCTTTCGACCGCGATCACCGTGCTCGCCTTCGGCACGGTCGCGGTCTCCAACACCTACATCATTATCGAGTTCGGGCTCGCGGGTGGCGCCGCGAACGTGCTCGGCCTTTTTGTGCTGCTCGTGGCACACCCGGTCGTCTGCCTGCTGCTCGGCGGCAAGGTGCCGCCGCCGCTGCCGGAACGCGGGCTCCATGCAAGCTTTGTCCGAATCTCGGCAGCAAGCGAGCGCGCCGTCTTTGCTGCGCCTCGCCTGATTGTGGTGAGTGGAATTGCCGTCGTGCTGCTGACG
>JAICQA010000302.1 GCA_025929595.1 Xanthobacteraceae bacterium | reverse complement strand
TTCGAGCGCTTCGCGGCGATCCTCGGGCTGCCGCATCTCTCGCGTGATGAGAAGTTCAAAACCAACGCCGGCCGCGTGCAGAACCGCGCCGAGTTGATCCCGCAACTGGTCGAACGCACGAAGACCAGGAAGCGCGCGGAGCTGCTGGAGGCGCTGGAAGCGGCGGGCGTGCCGGCGGGGCCGATCAATAATGTCGGCCAGGTCTTCGCCGATCCGCAGGTGATCGCCCGCGGCATGAAGATCGACCTGCCGGATCTGGAGGCGCGCGGCGGCCGCGTTCCCGGCGTACGCGCGCCGATCCGCTTCTCCGAAAGCACTTTCGTCTACGACACCCCTTCGCCCGCGCTCGGCGCGCATACCGACGAAATCCGCGCGGCGGTCGAGGCGGGCAAGTCGCCGTTTCGGGTCAGAAAATGAGTTCTAGCGCGGAGAATTTTCTCCCGTCATCACCGGGCCGCCGCGACCGGCGAGCGTATGCGAGCCGTCTTGTCGCGGCGAGACCCGGTGATCCCGATTCATTTGCTCGGTGCCCCAGCAACGAGATCGCCGGGACAAGCCCGGCGATGACGTTATAAACTCGGGCTATGCATAAACCCTCGCAGAAGACCGCCCTGAAATCCCGCACCGCCGCGCAGATGATCGTCGATGCGCTGGCCGCGAACGGCCTCACGACGGCCTTCGGCGTGCCGGGCGAAAGCTATCTCGCCGTGCTCGACGCCATGTACCAGAGCCCGGTCGAATTCATCGTCTGCCGGCAGGAGGGCGGGGCGGCAATGATGGCCGAGGCCGTTGGCAAGGTGACCGGCAAGCCGGGCGTCTGCTTCGTGACGCGCGGGCCGGGCGCGACCAACGCAAGCTCCGGCGTCCACGTCGCCCAGCAGGACTCCACCCCCATGCTCCTGTTCGTGGGGCAGGTGGCGCGCGAATTCCGCGGCCGCGAGGCCTTCCAGGAAGTGGACCACGAAAAATTCTTCGCGCCGCTCGCCAAATGGGCGGTCGAGATCGACGACGCCTCGCGCGTGCCCGAGATCATCGCGCGCGCGATACGCGTGGCGACTCAAGGACGCCCCGGCCCGGTGGTGATTTCACTGCCCGAGGACGTGCTGAGCGAAGAGGCCACCGTCGCCGACGCCCCCGTGGTGGAGCCCGCGGAAACCTGGCCAGCCAACGCCGACATGATGCGCCTGCAAAAAATGCTGGCGCAGGCGAAGAAGCCGATTGCAATCGTCGGCGGCAGCCGCTGGTCGGAGAAGGCTTGCGCGGCGCTCAGGCGTTTTGCCGAACGCTTCGATATGCCGGTGGTCGCGAGCTTCCGGCGCCAGTCGCTGTTCTCGGCGGAGAACGAACAGTATTCGGGGGAACTGATCCTCGGAACGAATCCGAAATTGTTCGAGCGCGTGAAGAGCGCCGATCTCGTGCTGCTCATCGGCGGCCGCCTCGGAGAAATCCCGACGCAGGGTTACGAGCTCCTCGACGTGCCTCTTCCGCAGATGCCGCTCGTGCATGTCCATGCCGAAGCGAGCGAGCTTGGCCGCGTCTATCAGCCGGCGCTCGCGATTCACGCGACGCCGAACGCATTCTGCGCGATGCTGGAGAGCGTACAGCCGCCCGTGCAGATTGCATGGGGCGACTGGCGCAAGACCGCGCGCGCCGACTATCTCGAATGGTCGAGCGAAGTGAAGCCGCATCCGGGCGACGTGCAGATGAGCACGATCGTGAACTGGCTGCGCAAGAACTTGCCGCAGGATGCCTTCGTGACGACCGGCGCGGGCAACTTCGCCGTCTGGTCGCAGCGCTTCCTGCGCTTCCAAAAGTACGGCACGCAGCTCGGTCCGGTCTCGGGCTCGATGGGTTATGGCGTCCCGGCGGCGATCGCGGCCAAGCGGCTGCATCCGGAACGCGTCGCGCTCGCTTTCGCGGGCGACGGTGATTTCATGATGACGGGGCAGGAGCTGGCGACCGCCGTGCAATACGATATCGGCGTGAAGATCATCGTGCTCGACAACGGCACCTACGGCACCATCCGCATGCACCAGGAACGTGAGTATCCCGGCCGCGTCTCCGGCACGGATCTGCGCAATCCCGATTTCGCGGCGCTCGCGCGCGCTTACGGCGCCGAGGGTTTCACGGTGTCGAAAGATTCAGAAGCGGTGCCGGCGCTCGAGGCCGCGTTCAAGACGGCGGGGCCGGCAGTGGTGCACGTGAAGATCGCCACCGAGGCGATCTCTCCCAACGCCACGCTCACGCAGATCCGTGAGCGTGCGTTGAAGAGCAGGTCTTAGAGGCCGGCGCGGCCACGGACGATCGCCTGCGGAAGGTCCTCGCGGGTGAGGCCGCGGGCGGCAAGCCCGGCGTCCGACATGCGCGAGAGTTCCTCGTAGCGGCGGGCCATTTCCTGGCCTTCCGAGATACCGGCGAAGAATTCCGCGATCGCATGGCCGAAAGCGGCCAGGCGGGTAGCGGGGGCCTTGAGGGCAAGGGTGAGAGCGGTCATGGGTTCCCTCCTGTTCGTCTCGCACCCGATATAGGGACGAAAATGCTGGTATGCCAGAGGTAAATCAGTAACTTACCGCATGACAGAAATGATAATGGTGCATAGCAATATCGGAGGCTGCTCAACCACTTGGGACGAATGTCGCAGGGCTGCGACAAGACAACCATGTGCGGAAACTATGTTTGGCCGGCTTCTCGGATGGCGATAGCCTCGCGACACCAATTCGACTCAAAACTCTGGCTTGAATCGCTGATGCTTCGCCGCGCGTTCATCGCTGCCTGTTTCCTCGTGCTCGCCTTTGTCGCGGGCGCGCCGGTGCAGGCATTGGCGCATGGCAATCACGTGCACGCCACGCAGGTCGAAGCGCTTTTAGCAGGCGACGCTGACGCCGGTCAGGCCGACCGACATGAATCGAAGAAGGAAGCCGCGTCGATTCATTCGCATTCGTCGCCGGTCGATTCCGGGCCGAACGACGACTGCCATTGCCCTGCGTGTCATGGCTGCTGCCATGCACCGGCGCTCAGCGACGCGTCCGTACAGCTTGCGCCATTTGCACTCCGGTCGCACGCCGCCCCGCGCGACGACGGCTGGCTGACGCGGCGCTGGCGTTCTGCCATCGAAAACCCTCCAAAAACCTTCGCTTGATCCGCGGCTGACGCCGCCTTCGCTGCGCGCCCGCGCGCTCGATTCCGATCATGTGAAGGGTTTTCGTCATGCGAGTTCGTCTCGCGAATTTCGTTCTCTGCTTTACGCTGCTGTTCGCTGCTGCCAACGCCGTCGCGCATGAAGGCCACGATCACGGCAACGACGCGCCGCAGGTCTCTGCCGCGCTCCCGCGCGGCAGCGCGTCGTCCGATCATTTTGAGCTGGTTGCCATCTTGCGCGGCCGCACGCTCGCGATCTATGTCGACCGCTTTGCCACCAACGAACCAATCGAAACCGCAAAAGTCGAAGTCGAGACGCCGGAAGGGCCGAAAGAGGCGCCGATCGAAGACGGCGTATATCGTCTTGCCGCGCCCTGGATGGAAAAGGGCGGTCAC
>JAICQA010000464.1 GCA_025929595.1 Xanthobacteraceae bacterium | reverse complement strand
GAATCCTCGATCACCTTCTTGATTGCCGAGATTTCGTTGGGGCGCGGTGACCGGTGCCCAAGTCGGCGGCAGGCGTAGTCAATGCTAGCGGGCGCGATCCACTTTTTTCTCCAATTTCGCGGCACTGCGCGTGATGGGAGGCGCACCGGTTTGGTGACGCTCGTTTGAGAGTGAAGTGGACCCCGCTTTTGGGACCGGTTGACTAATTGGATTCGGAGCCGTTCCGTCGCAACAGACGGAGCGGAAGATGACGAAGAGGACGAGGCGGAAGACCGACGCGGGGCTGAAGGCGAAGATCGCGCTGGAGGCGCTGCGGGAGCAGGCGACGGTGGCCGATTTGGCCCAGCGCTATCAGGTGCATCCCAACCAGATTTATGCCTGGAAGAAGCAGCTGCAGGATCAGGCGGCACGTGCCTTCGAGAACGGCAACGGCGATGGAGCGGCCGACCATGAGCGAGAGATCGAGCGGCTGCACGCCAAGATCGGCCAGCTCATTGTGGAACGGGATTTTTTAGCCAAGAGGTCCGGAAGATGAGCGCCCCGGACCGCCGCGAGCTCATCGACCGCGAGCACGGCGCGCTGTCGATCCGCCGGCAATGCGAGCTGCTCGGGATTGCACGCTCCGGCGTCTATCGGCTGGCGCCGGCGGCCAACGACAACGACCTTGCACTAATGCGGCGGATCGACGAGCTGTTCACCGCTTGGCCGTTCCTCGGCTCACGGCGGATGAGGGCGATGCTGCGGGCAGAAGGCTACGCGGTCAACCGCAAGCGGGTGCAACGGCTGATGCGCCAGATGGGGATTGCGGCGCTCGGGCCGAAGCCGCGCACGACGAAGCCGGCGCCGGGACACAAGATCTTCCCCTATCTGCTGCGCGGGCTTGCCATCGAGCGACCAAACCAGGTCTGGTGCGCGGACATCACTTACATCCCGATCGGCCGTGGCTTCCTCTATCTGGTGGCGATCATGGACTGGGCGAGCCGCGCGGTGCTGTCATGGCGGCTGTCCAACAGCATGGACAGCTCGTTCTGCATCGAGGCGCTGGAGGAGGCGCTCTCGCGCTTCGGGCGACCTGCCATCTTCAACACCGATCAAGGCAGCCAGTTCACCAGCGCGGCCTTCACCGGCGTGCTGATTGCCGCTGGCGTGCGCATCTCGATGGACGGGCGCGGACGCTGGATGGACAACGTGTTCATTGAGCGGCTATGGCGCTCGCTCAAGCACGAGGACATCTACCTCAAAGGCTATGCCGACGGCCGCGAGACACACGCCGGCATCGCCGCGTGGTTTGCCTTTTACAATGACAGGCGTCCGCACCAGGCGCTCGGCGACTGCACGCCGATGGCGGTCTGGCGCGACGGCATCGGTGATGGATTCGACAACACGGCTGTGGACATGACGCTGCGCTTGGACAACGCTGTCGCGTTGCCCACATGCCCACAGCCGCAACAGCAACAACAACGAATTGCAGCTTGATGGTTCAGGAGATCGGAATGGCCGAGAATCCAACTAAGAAACTCGACCCTGTGGTCCTACCGACTGGGTCCACTTCACCGGTCGTGGACAGCTTGTAAAGGCGGGCGCGGGCAAACCCGCCCACATTCACCGTGTGCACGTTCCACATGACAGAGCCGATCTGCTTGGACGCCGATTGGAATCGTCCATCGAGCGTATCGAGCCGCTGCCCATTCGGCTGCG
>JAICQA010000310.1 GCA_025929595.1 Xanthobacteraceae bacterium | reverse complement strand
TGCTCCGCTTGTCGAGGAAACGATCTTTCGCGGTTTTCTCCTGCCGGGACTGGCGCATTCGGTGCTTGGGGCCACCGGCGCACTTCTGTTCACCTCGCTGAGCTGGGCGTTGTTGCACGCGCAGTATCAGCCCTTCTACCTGATCCAGATCGTGATCCTCGGCGTGGTGTTCGGCTGGCTGCGGCTTAAGAGCGGCTCGACCTTGCTGACGATCGTGCTGCATGGTCTCCTCAATCTGGCAGCTCTTGTACAGGCAGCCGCCATCGCCGAGTGGGTGAACTGACATGTGGCATGACAGACGCGTTCTTGACCTCTTCGGCATCGAGCATCCCATCCTGGTGTCGCCCATGGGCGGGGCGATGGATTGGGAGATGACGGTGGCCGTCGCCGAGGGCGGCGGACTCGGTTCGTTGCCCTGCATCATGTTCAAGCCGGATCGCATCCGCGAGGAGGTCGGCAAAATCCGTGCGCGGACCGACAAGCCGTTCAATCTTGGCTTTTTCGCCTACAAGCCGGAACCTCCCGATAATGCACGCGAGGCGTCGTGGCGCGACCGGCTCAAGCCCTATTACGACGAGTTCGGGCTCGATCCGAATTCGTTTGCGCCGCCGCCCGCGCGCGCTCCGTTCAACGAGGAGTTCTGCGCGCTGATCGAAGAGCTGAAGCCCGCGGTCGTGAGCTTTCATTTCGGCCTGCCGGATACGCCGCTGCTCACCCGCGTGAAGGCGGCGGGCTGCATCGTGATCTCATCTGCGACGACGGCGGACGAGGCGCGCTGGCTCGACGCGCGCGGCGTCGATGCAATCATCGCGCAGGGCGCGGAGGCGGGCGGCCATCGCGGCGTTTTTCTTTCGGAGGATATTTCAACCCAGGCAGGGACGCTCGCGCTCGTGCCGCAGGTGGTGGATGCCGTGAAAGTGCCGGTGATTGCGGCGGGCGGCATCGCCGACGGACGCGGGATCGCGGCGGCCTTTGCCCTCGGAGCGGCGGGCGTGCAGATCGGCACGGCTTATCTTCATTCGCCGGAATCGAAGATTTCCACTCCGCACCGGCAGGCGTTAGCCGAGGCCAAGGACAACTCAACCGTGCTCACCAACATCATGAGCGGCCGGCCGGCGCGCGGCATCGTCAACCGCCTGATCCGCGAGCAGGGGCCGGTTGCGGAAGTGCCGCCGTTCCCGAATGCCGCCAACGCGCTCGCGCCCCTGCGCGCGGCCGCGGAAAAAGCCGGCTCGGGCGAGTTTTCGGCCCTTTGGTCCGGGCAGGCGGCGGCGCTGGGGCGCGCGGTGCCTGCCGCCGAATTGACGCGGCAGCTCGCGGCGGACGCGCTGGCGCGGCTCAAGACGCTTTCCGCGTGATTGCCCCGATAAAAGCCGGTCTGCTATAGCGCAGGCGATTTTCCGGGAGTTCTTCATGTCCGTCGACGCCGCCGATGTCCGGCGCATCGCCCATCTCGCGCGTATTTCGCTCGACGAAAGCCGGGTCGAGCCCATGCGCGGCGAGATCAACGGCATCCTCGGCTGGATCGAGCAGCTTGAAGAAGTGAAGGTCGAGGGCGTCGAGCCGATGACATCGGTCACGCCGATGAAGCTGCCGATGCGCAAGGACGAAGTTACCGACGGCGGTTATGCCGATAAGGTGCTCGCGAACGCCCCGAACGCGGACGACAATTTTTTCCTCGTCCCGAAAGTCGTGGAGTGAGCCTTGGCTGAACTGACCAGGCTCACGCTGGCCGAAGCGCGTGACGGGCTGCGCGGGAAGAAATTTTCGGCGCGCGAGATCGCTGACGCACATCTGAGCGCGATCGAAAAGGCGCGGGTGCTCAACGCTTATATTCTTGAGACGCCGGATCGGGCGCGCGCAATGGCGGCTGATTCCGATGCACGGATCGCGAAGGGAGAGGCGGGACCGCTGGAGGGCATTCCGCTCGGCATCAAGGACTTGTTTGCGACCGAAGGGGTGCGGACGACCGCGTGCTCCAAGATCCTCGGCAACTTCATCCCGCCTTACGAGTCGTCCGTCACGGCCAATCTGTGGCGGGACGGCGCGGTGCTGCTCGGTAAGCTGAACAACGACGAGTTCGCCATGGGTTCGTCGAATGACACGTCGTGCTTCGGCCCGGTGCAGAATCCGTGGCGGCGGCGCGGCTCGAACGCGCCGCTGGTGCCGGGCGGCTCGTCGGGCGGGTCGGCAACGGCGGTGGCCGCACATCTTTGTCTCGGCGCGACCGGCACCGACACCGGCGGCTCGATCCGCCAGCCGGCAGCGTTCACGGGCACCGTCGGCATCAAGCCAACTTACGGACGCTGCTCGCGCTGGGGTGTGGTCGCCTTCGCGTCTTCGCTCGATCAGGCGGGTCCATTCACGCGCACGGTGCGCGATGCGGCGATCCTCTTGCGCTCCATGTCGGGGCACGACCCGAAGGACTCCACCTCGGTCGACGTCGGCGTGCCGGATTTCGAGACGGCGGTCGGCAAGTCGATCAAGGGACGCAAGATCGGCATACCGAAAGAGTATCGGGTGCCGAACATGCCCACGGAGATCGAGAAGCTCTGGTTGCAGGGCGCCGAATGGCTGAAGGCGGCGGGCGCGGAGCTGGTCGACATTTCGCTGCCGCACACGAAATACGCGCTGCCGGCCTACTACATCGTCGCGCCCGCCGAGGCCTCGTCCAACCTCGCGCGCTATGACGGGGTGCGGTACGGCCTGCGCGAGGACGGCGCGAACATCGTCGGCATGTATGAGAAGACGCGCTCGGCCGGTTTCGGCCCCGAAGTTCAGCGCCGCGTGCTGATCGGCACCTACGTTCTCTCCGCCGGTTACTACGACGCCTATTATCTGCGCGCGCAGAAAGTGCGCACGCTGATCAAGCGCGACTTCGAAACCGTGTTCGCGGACGGCGTTGATGCAATCCTGACGCCGGCGACCCCGTCTTCTGCCTTTGCGATCGGCGAGAAGGCGGGCGCCGATCCGGTGGAGATGTATCTGAACGACATCTTCACCGTGACGGTGAACATGGCGGGGCTCCCGGGCATCAGCGTGCCGGGCGGGCTCGACGAGCACGGCCTGCCGCTCGGGCTTCAGCTTATCGGCCGTCCGTTCGACGAAGAGACGCTGTTCTCCACCGCCGAGGTGATAGAGCGGGCGGCGGGACGGATGAAGCTCCCCGAGCCGTGGTGGTGAAGCGGGTTCCGGCCGTGTAGCTCGCCGATTTCGATTGCATGCGCTCGCATGACCGGTCTATGTGACTTCCGGCTGGGCAAATGCGGGTGCAGCAATGCACGACGACGGACGCGTAGCCGATCAATCGCAATCGCTTGAAGACCTTCTTACCTCGCCGGAACTCGCCCGCGCGGTCGAGAGCGACGAATTCAAGCAGTTTCTCGACCACGTTCCGGTTGCGATCCTGGTTTCGCGCGTGCGCGGCAAGCAAGCGTGCATCGTTTATTGCAATCC
>JAICQA010000192.1 GCA_025929595.1 Xanthobacteraceae bacterium | reverse complement strand
GTAATGCTGCAAATGGTCGAGACGTCCGTGGCCGAACTGCCCGCTGACAAGCCGCGTTACCTTATGGGCGTCGGTGAGCCCGACGACATCCTGCGTGCGGTCGAGCGCGGCATCGACATGTTCGATTGCGTGCTGCCGACCCGCGCCGGCCGCCACGCACTCGCCTATACGCGCTTCGGCAAATTGAACCTCAAGAACGCCAAGCACGCAGAGGACAAGCATCCGCTCGATGAAGAGAGCGATTGCCCGGCCGCACGCGACTATTCGCGCGCCTACCTGCATCACCTCGCCAAGGCGAACGAAATTCTCGCTTCGATGCTGCTCTCGTGGGCGAACATCGCCTATTACCAGTCGCTGATGGCGGGAATCCGTGAGGCGATTTCGGCCGGACGGCTCAAGGATTTTGCCGCCGAGACGCGCGCCGGCTGGTTGAGTGACGGCTAGCGCAAGTCAAAGCGGATCGGCGCGCCAAGTTCCAGCCGTGATTCCCTGATGTCCGATGGGAATGGTGGAAACGGCGCCGCGGCCCGCACGACAGCGAGCGCCGCCTGGTCGAGGACGCTCTTCCCGCTGCTTTGCGCGAGTGACACGGAAAGAACGCGGCCATCGCGTCCGAGCGAGAAGACTACGCGTACGACTCCGCTGACGCCGCTTGCGCGTGCTTCTGTCGGATAGACTTGGCGAGAAAGATGCGCCTGTACCCTCGCGAAATAGGACGAGATCGCGGCGCGGCCGCCGACGTCCGCACGTCCGCCGGCGCCAGACTGGCCGGGACTGTCGGCAGCGGCGGCGCGGCTCGGGCTCGCGGCGCGGCTTGGCGCCGACTTTTGCGGCGAAGGGCGCTCGGCTTCTTTCTTCTCCTCGCGCTTTTCCTGCTTCGGCGGCGCGCGGCGCGGCTGCGGCATCGGCGGCGTATCGTCCGGCTGCTCGACCGCTGGCGCCTCGGGGATCGCCGCGGTCTTCGCTTCGACCGGCTTCGCGGTTGCTTCTTCGGGAAGCGCCAATTCCATCGCCTGCTTCTGCGTTGGCAGCACGACCGGCGCCGGTTCGGGCGGCGGCGGCATGTCGATCTTTGCTTCCGGCAGCTTGACCGGCGCGGGCTCCGGCGGCGGCGGCATCAATTTCGCGATTTCGGAAACAGTCGGCTCGGTCTGCGGCACCGCTTTCTCGCTGTCCGCAGCGTTGGCATTCACCGGCGTTGGCGCCGCCGGCAGCGTTGCCTCGACAACGACCTCGACGGGGATCGTGATCGTTCCGTCGCTGGCGGCAGCCGCCGCGGCACCCGCGGCACGTTCCAGGTCGCTCTCGAAGCTCAACTGAAAGGCGACATACGCCGCAAGATGCACGAGCAGCGAGACGATGACCGTAATGCGCAGCCACTCGCGCAAACCGAAATGGTGCGCGCACGGCCGCTCGCCGCACTCGGGCGCGGCGGGGATGACGCCCGATGGCGTTACGCCGGCTCGCACCCCGACCGAAACCGGCGCCGCCTTGTTGCCCGTTGGAAAGCGCAGCACGACCGCTGGAGCCGGCTGTGCGGTCTCCCGTTCAACTCGCTTGGCAGAAAGCTGCGGAGTCATGGCCTCTGACGTCCTGGCTCAGGCGGCGCGGCCCTTCGGCAGCAACGCCAGCACCGACTCGAAGCCTTCGAACTCCGGGTGGCCCTGCGTCAGCGGCTTGCCCTGACCGGCGCGCGCATGCGCGGCGCGGAACTGCTCCGACTTGGTCCAGGCCTCGAAGTCGGCCTTGGTGCGCCAGGTCGTGTGCGACGAGTAGAGGACATGATCGTCGCGCACCGGACCCTTGAGCAGGTGAAACTCGACGAAGCCTTGCATCTGGTCGAGATAGCTTTCGCGCTGGCGCCAGACTTGCTCGAATTCCTCGACGCAATCCGGCTTCACCTTGAAACGATTCATCGCGATGAACATGGTCTTCCTCCTGCTTCGGGGCGGGCCCCGCCTGAAATGGCCTTGCCGGGAAAGCAGACGCTTTCCCGGCTCGGCGGTTCGGTGATGTCAGACGCGGCGGGCCGCGTCTATTGCCGAATCGGCTTTTCCTCCTCGAGCGGCGGCGGACCGCCGGCGAAGCGAACGCGCAGCGAGCCCTTCACCGTAATGCCCGGCGAATTGTATTCGTGCGTATAAACTTTGTACGTCTCATCGAGCAGGTTCTCGACCGAGAGCGCCGCGACGACGTTTTCCGTTGCCTGATAGGCCAGATAGAGATTTACGAGATTGTAGCTGCTCGTGACATTGGCGAGTTCGGGATCAGGGCCGCTGCTCGTGTGATCCGGTAGGTCGTCGCGCTTTTTCGGGCCATAGTGCGCCCAGCGCAAGGCGGCCGTCCACTTCCGATCGGCGCTGCGCACGCCGAAGGTCGCCGCGATCATGTCGGGCGGCACGTTTGCGAGCGGGTCGCCGCCCGTGAGGTCTTCGCCGCGAATGCGGTGCGCGTTTAGGCCCGCAAACCAATCGCCGCGGTCGTAGATACTCTCGAGTTCGACACCTTCGAGCCGGGCCTTTGAGATGTTCTGATACTGTGTACAGAAAACGTAGTCGGGGCCGGGCGGAAACGCGATGTCGACGAACGGGCAGGGGGCGCCGGGAGCACCGGAAATGCTGATCGTTGCCGTCTCGATGAAATCGTCAACGTCGTTTCGGAACACGTTCGCTTTCATGCGGAAACGGTCGCCGGCGACGAGCACGTCATCGCGCTTGATGTTGATGCCGATTTCCTTCGTCTTGCCGACCTCAGGCCTCAGATTCGGATTGGGCAGGAACGGGAAATTCGCGAACGGCGGCGTGCCGGGATGCTGGGCAGAGATCATTGTCTCGGTCACCGCAGGAGCGCGATAACCCTCGGCATAGGTGCCGTATACCGTAAGCCATTCGATCGGCGTGATGCCGACGGTGATCTTCGGCGATACGCGATCGCCGCCGTTGGAAAGCGGCTGGCCGCTCGTCGAAACTCCGTCGAGCGAATAATTGTCATAACGGAGCGCCGTGATGAGTTGCAGCCAGTTCGAGTAGTTCGTCTTCAACTGCGCGAAGCCGCCCCACACCCGCCGTTTGCCGTTCGGGTTGTAGCCGTCGCCGAATCCGCCCGGATCGCGGTTCGAAACATCGTCTTCGAAAATGTCGCCGCCGACCGTAAGCGCGTGGCGGAACGGGCCAGTATCGAAGTACGACGTGTTGTTTCCGTCGTAACCGATCGTATCGATGGTGTAGCCGGCACGGTTGCCCACCGCGCCGTAGAAGCCTTCGAAGCCGGGCGTGACGAACGTTGCCAGCGTCTCGACGTCCACCTGGTTCCAGTACGCGCTGTGGCTGAAGTTGAAGAGGCGGTCTGCCGGACGCGAGTAGGTCCACTGGCCGACGGCCGTGGAATTCTTCGCTCGGCTGTCGCGGATCACATTGCTGACGCCGGGCGTACCGTTCACCCAGTCTGCGTCATAGTAGATGCCGGTCGCCTTGACCTCGTGGTTCTCGGCCGGCCGGAAAGTCGCCTTGCCAAGACCGGTCGAGACCGTCTGTCCCGAATTGACGACCTTGTTGCCGCTGCCGTCTTCATAGTCGTCCAGTTGGCGATGCGTGCCGCCGAGCACGAAATCAGCATTCGGCCCCGCGCGCACGGCGCCGAAGATCGAGCCGAGACCGGTCGCGCCGTTCGTGCCCGCCTCGCCATGCGTTGCAACACCCCATTGCTCCCCCGGCCTGAGGATATCGTCGGCATCCTTGGTGCGGAACGAGACGACGCCGCCGATTGCGCCCGAACCGTAGATGTTCGACACCGGTCCGCGCGACACGTCGACTTCTGCCAGCAGTTCCGGCTCGAGATAGAAGCTGCCCGATCCGTTGTGGCCGGCGCGCGCGAAATTCTGCCGCGCGCCGTCGATGATGACTGCAACACGTCCGAAATCCTGCAAGCCGCGAATATTGATTGCGGTGCCGGGATCTTGGGCCGTTGCCTCCGCTGCGACGCCTGGCATTCCGGTGAATAACTGCGCCGACCGCGTCGCTGCAATTTCGCGCAACTGCTGCTCGCGCAGCGTCGAAATCGCCGCGAGCGAATCGATTGCGCGCTCTTCCGTCTTCGTCGCGAGAATGGTGATGCCTTCGAGCCAATAGGGCTCCTGCGCGGAAGCAGTCGCTGCCGTGACAACGATCGCGACGGCCGACACGGTTACGAGCAGGGCACTTGTCCCCGCTCTCAATGGAATCGAATTTTCGAACTTGTTCACTGACGCCCCCAGCTTCTTGTTGCTTGCCTTGGCTGGCGGGCGGCCGCGTCGCGGCGCTTGCTGGCGGGCTCGACGCCGTCGCGATTATTCACGTCGGCAATCGATATTGCGTTTATCACCGCTCTGGCGTAGTGGCGTCAAGTGATTGAAAAATCACAGTAAAATGGTTCTAAACTAAGGCAGCTTCGAGTTTGAAGAATTCAAAACAAGAAAGCGTTTCATCGCCAGGCGCGAAGGCTGCCGATGCTCCGCCGCGCGCGATCGCTGTCGAATCCCACCGCATCGACAGCCGGGACCTCTTTGTCGGCACCCGCGAAATCACGATCGGTCATGGCAGCGAGATCTATCGCCTGCGGCTGACGGCGCAGAACAAGTTGATCCTGACCAAGTGAGCCGCGCGATGCAGAAACTTCGGATCGCCTATATCGCACTCGTTCTTGCATGGCTGCCCTGCGCGACCGTTCACGCTCAGGAGGCGCGGACCGTCGCCAGCGGCGACGGCCGAAAGGTCGAGATTCGCGACACATCGCGTATCGTAACCATCGGCGCTGCGGTGACGGAGACGGTGTTCGCGCTCGGACATGGCGACCAGGTCGTAGCCATCGACCAGACCAGCACGTATCCCACCGCCGTGCGCGGCAAGCCGAACGTCGGCTATATGCGCGCGCTGTCCGCGGAAGGCGTACTGGCGCTCGCGCCGACGCTGATTGTCGCAACCGAGGGTTCCGGACCGCCTGACGTCATCAGCGTTCTTTCCCGCGCCGGTGTCCCGTTTGTCATCGTGCCGGAGGGATACGACGAGGCCGCGGTGCTGCGCAAAATACGCCTGATCGCGGACATGCTGGGCGAAAAGGAGCGCGGCGAAGCAATGATCCGGGGTCTGAAGGAAGACTTTCAGGCCGTGCAGGCGCAGCGATCCAGGATTCAGAAAACGCGCAAGGCGGTCTTCGTGCTCGCCGTGGGAGGCGGTTCTCCGACTGTCGGCGGCGCAGAGACCAGCGCGGACGGCATTTTCGACCTCGCCGGCGTCGAGAACGCGATGAGGGCGATACACGGCTATAAGCCAGCGGTCGCGGAGTCGGCGCTCGCGGCCGCGCCGGAAGTCGTCATCACCATGATCGAGCGCAATCACGGCCTCGACGCAAAGGCGATGTTCTCGCTCACTGCGTTCGTTGGGACGCCGGCCGCGCGCGACGAGCGCCTGATCTCAATCCCGTCCTATTACCTGAGCTTCGGTCCGCGCACGGCACATGCGGCGAACCTGCTGGCGGCGCAGGTCTATCCCGAACTCAACCTCGCGAAGCTCCCGCCGCGGCCCTGGACGAGCGCGCC
>JAICQA010000450.1 GCA_025929595.1 Xanthobacteraceae bacterium | reverse complement strand
CCAGTCCGACCGCGGATTGCCGCTCGAATACATGTAGCCGACCGGGATGTGGTACCAGATCCAGTTGTCGCGCCCGCCCGCCTCGAGCAGCAGGACCCGGTTGGCGGGGTCGGCCGAGAGGCGGTTCGCGAGCAGACAGCCGGCGGAACCCGCTCCAACGACGATGTAATCGAAGATCTGGTCGCTTTCGGTCACGTTCCACTCCCCGCCAAGGGCATTCAACGCATCATAAAGGCCATGCGCGCGGTCGGCTGCAAGCGCCCGGCGCGTGTGCAAAGGTGGCGTTTTCCTTAGGTTTTTCGCGTCATCTCACTGAATTCCTTGCCATTCCCCAATTCGGAGCCTAGATAAAAATCGTTCGCGGCAGCCGCGGATTCGCCCACGCAGAAATGCCGGGCGCTCGCAACGACCGGCTTCTCAGATGAAGCCGCGACGTGCGGACCACGCAGGCAGCCCCGGACCCGGGCGGCGCTTCGCCGCCTCGAACGGACCGAAACTTATGTATGTGCCTGGACAGCCAGCCGGACTGGCTTCACCAAAAGACCTATCTGTCGGGCTATCCGCACATCTTCACGGGCGCCGGAAGCAGGCGCCCTCCAGCGACACACAATTTGTCATACAGCGCGCCGGCGTGATCGCCGACATGCGCCTTGCCGCGGCGCGGCTTCGCTGCGCCGCCCAGAGAGATCAACATGGCCAACAAGATGCTCATCGACGCCACCCACCCGGAAGAGACGCGGGTGGTCGTGGTTCGCGGCAGCCGCGTCGAAGAATTCGACTTTGAGTCCGCCAGCCGCCGCCCGCTGCGCGGCAACATTTATCTAGCGAAGGTCACGAGGGTCGAACCCTCGCTGCAGGCCTGTTTCGTCGATTACGGCGGCAATCGGCACGGCTTCCTTGCCTTCAGTGAAATCCATCCCGACTACTATCAAATCCCGGTCGCCGACCGCCAGGCGCTGATCGCCGAGGAAGCGCGCGAAGCGCGCGACGCGGAAGCCGATCACGAGCAGCGGCGCGGACGGCGCCGCGAGCGGCCACGATCCGCACGCCCTTCCGAAACGGTCAGCGAGATGCCGGCGGAAGACACCGCGTCCGCTCATGCGAGCGACGTGACGGAGTTCTCCGCCGAACGGGAGTCGCCGCCCGCCGAAGCGAACGAGAGCGAGGCACCAGCCGTCGAGGCGCCCGCGGAAGAAGTCAGTTACGACTACGTTGAAGAACTGGCCGAGACGTCCAGCGAAGCGAGCGCGCAGGGTGAAGAAAATCCGTTCGGTGAAATGAGCGCGACGGATGCGCGCGAGGAGAACGGAGCTGAGGGCGGGTCCGAGCCGGGCCAGGGTGAAACGCAAGAGAACGGTCAAGAGCGCAACGATCACGGCGACCGCGAGCACGATCACGACTCCGAGGACGAAGTCGTGGAGTCCGTCGGCGCCGGTGACGCGCTCGAGGAAGTCCCGGAGCGGCAGCACCGCCCGCGGCGCCATTACAAGATTCAGGAAGTCATCAAGCGCCGGCAGGTGATGCTGGTGCAGGTGGTCAAGGAAGAGCGCGGCACCAAGGGCGCGGCGATGACCACATATCTCTCGCTCGCCGGCCGCTATTCGGTGCTGATGCCGAATACGTCGCGCGGCGGCGGCATCTCGCGCAAGATCACCGACGGCGCCGACCGCAAGCGCCTGAAGGAACTGGCGCGCGAGATCGAGGTGCCGGAGGGCATGGGCCTGATCGTGCGCACCGCCGGGGCCCAGCGCACCAAGACCGAGATCAAGCGCGACTACGACTATCTGCTGCGGGTGTGGGAGAATGTG